>CALDNV010000116.1:0-18364 GCA_937914605.1 uncultured Neisseria sp. | reverse complement strand
TACAGCTCAATACCGTCCGACTTTGTTCAACCCGCTTTTTCAGACGACCTCAAGATGCGTCCGGTCAAAAACAAAATCCCTGCCCGAATAGCTCGGGAAGGGACTTTCTCTACTTGATGGAAATCTGTATCTCTATGCAGCTTAATGAACGACGGAATCCTGTTGAACCTGCGTTTCAGTTCGAACCGTAGTCTGACTCACACCTTTGTCATTCTTTGCGGATTCAGGCATTACCACGGCATCCGAAGCATTTTTTGCTGTCGGATTGGCGGCTACGGGTACGATATTTTCCTGTTGATTTTTGGTTTCAACAGCTTTTTCCGCGACCATACCAGAAGAGTCGCCCTTCACTTGCGGACCGAATTGCCATACGGCTACGGCAACCGCTGCCACGCTGGCGGCGACGGCGAAGGATTTGAAGAAGGAACTGTTCGCAGCCTGTACTTCCTTAACAACAGGCATCACAGCGGCAACTTCGGCTTCATGACGCTGTTTGTGTTCTTCGCTGATTTCCGCAAGCGTAGCGGTAAATGCCGCGCTTTGCATGAAATCCGCATCACGCCCTGTCCCTTCTTTATAGCGATAGCGCATGCAATCGCCTAACAGATGGTACTCGTACCACGCTTCGGCAGCGGCATCGTCGGACAACAGACGGTCAAGCATCTCTTCGCTTACTTGGTCTCCATCCATCAGCATGGAAACATATTCTCTTGTTGTATCCATAGTTGTTACCATTTTTTTACCACCTTTGATTTTCAGAGGTTTCCAGCAGCGGCCTCAAATCTTTTGCTATTACTTCCCGCGCCCTGAAAATACGGGAGCGGACCGTTCCTATCGGACAATCCATAATTTTGGCTATTTCCTCGTAAGACAAACCGTCCATTTCCCGCAGGGTAATGGCTTTGCGTAAGTCTTCGGGCAAATGCGAAATTGTTGATTCGACTGTTTGCAGGATTTCCCGATTGATCATTTCAGCTTCCGGCGTATGGTAATCCGCAATCTGATCCGACAAATCCAGAATATCCCCGTCTTCGTTAGCAGCCTCTGCACTGACGAACGGCTGCTTTCCTGATGTTACTAAGAAATTCTTGGCTGTATTGATGGCAATCCGGTACAACCAAGTATAAAAAGCACTCTCACCTCGGAAATTCGGCAAGGCCCGATAAGCCCTAATCATTGCCTCTTGCGCCACATCATTGACTTCGTGTTCGTCTTTGACAAAACGGGAAATCAATCGAATGAGCCGACGCTGATATTTGGACATCAGCAACTCAAATGCTTTTTGTTCGCCCTTCTGCGCGCGCTCTACCAAGGCCTGATCAATCTGGCGATCATTCATATCTTACCTTTTATAATAACTGCATTATAAGCTATAAAATAGTAAAGCGTGCCGTGCCAGTTAAAGACAACTGCCGCTGTATTTAGTTCCATTTATATCTCAAAAATTTTCCGTAAACCGGTAAAAAACCGTCAAACCCTTGAAAATCGTGGCTTACCGTAAGGTTAACAATAGCAATGCAGTTTCCGTCAGTATTTGTGATAATCGGCCAGCATTTTCTGACGAACGGTACAATATGGTTTTCTTGCAACACTTTCTTAACATTTTTGAACAAAAACCCTACATTCATCATATCATCACTGCCCGCCGTCCGAATGATTCCTTCTTCTTCCAAGACCGATTCCGGCAATCCGTTGCGGTGTGGTACCAGAAAAAAGCCGTTTTCTTGGAGAATATCTTTCAGACGACCTCTGACTTCTTTTCCCTTTATCCAATCTGCGTCTGCAAACTGGTTTTGTTTCAATATGAATAAAAAATCCCGGTATAAACATACCGATGTTTCGCCGAACTGCCATTGTGCAGTTTCCGCTTCCAACAGTATCCGCGCGAAATCCGCCAGCTTTCTCGGAGAACTTTCCACAATCTCATTCTCCTTAAAAAACCGCCAAAGAATCCGGCTGCGGCGTGCTTCGCTGAATGTCTGCCAACGGCTGACTTGGAAGCGTCCGCTTTCGCAAACCGTTTGATAATCCGCATCGACAACTTCGTCCAAAATCGCCAAATCGGTTTGCAAAGAACGGATGTTGGCACAAACATGACGGTCGAAATTCGAAATGCGCTCCCGCCAAACCGGCAACGCCTCGTAACGCATCCAATTCCTTAAAAAGGCTGTATCGGCATTACTTTCGTCTTCGATGTTCGGCAGATTGCAGGCTGCGGCGTAGTTTTCCAATTCTTTTCGGGAAAACGTCAGCAGCGGCCGCCAAATTTGCGTTTCCTCATCCAGTTTGCGCCATTGCGGCATGGAGACAAGTGCTTTGATACCGCCGCCGCGAACTGCCGCGAGCATAAACGTTTCAATCTGGTCATCCTGATGGTGCGCCAACGCGATAACACTGGAGGGGTCGTCTGAAAACGCCTGATAACGTGCTTTCCGTGCGGCTGCTTCTATCCCCGACCCGTCTTTTTTGACTTCAACTTTTACGCTTCTGAACGGCACATTCCATTCTTGGCATAAACGTGTGCAAAACGACAACCATTCATCCGCATTGCGGCTCAAACCGTGATGAACATGCAACGCGTGTACGTCCAATCCAAGCTCTTCCCGCAAACACGCGAGCATATGCAGCAACACCACCGAATCCAAACCGCCACTTAGTCCAACCGTTACCATACAACCATCCGGAAGCAAACGCGCCGAAAGACGCAGGGTTTCCAACAAACTGCGGCATTGAGGCAGAAGGTTTTCAGACGACGTCGGGTTCATATGGCGTAATCTATATTGTGTCAGCAAGGCAAGTTCTTAGAAATGAAAAAGCAGGCAGGGGGGCTTCTGCCTGCTTTTCTACACATCAATTGTTTACTTATCCGTAAACTTGCCGTAAGCCATAATCCGGTCGAAACGGCGCGACAGCAAGTCCGCCATCGGCATATTTTGCGCCTCGTGCAACTCGGTTTCCAACACCGTTTTGACGTTTTTCATGGTCGTTTCAAAATCACGGTGCGCACCGCCCAAAGGCTCGTTGATCACGGTATCGATCAAATCTAGTTCTTGCAGGCGTTTGGCGGTAATACCCAAGGCTTGCGCCGCATCTGCCGCTTTTTCGGCGGTTTTCCACAGAATGGACGCGCAACCTTCCGGAGAGATAACCGAGTAAGTCGAATATTGCAGCATATTGACGTAATCGCCGACCGCGATTGCCAGCGCACCGCCGGAGCCGCCCTCGCCGATGATGGTACACAAAACCGGCACACGCAGTCGGGTCAATTCGTACAGGTTGCGTCCGATGGCTTCGGACTGACCGCGCTCTTCCGCTCCGATGCCCGGATACGCGCCCGGCGTATCGACAAAAGTCATCACGGGAATATTGAATTTCTCGGCGGTCTGCATCAGGCGCAACGCTTTACGGTAGCCTTCAGGGCGCGGCATACCGAAATTGCGGCGGATTTTTTCTTTGGTGTCACGGCCTTTTTGATGGCCGATAACCATCACGCTTTGTCCGTTGAAGCGCGCCAAACCGCCGACGATGGCATGGTCGTCTGAATAATGGCGGTCGCCGTGCAACTCTTCAAAATCGGTGAAAATGGCTTGGATGTAATCTAAGGTGTAAGGACGTTGGGGATGGCGTGAAACCTGCGAAATCTGAGCGGGCGTCAGCTTGTTGAAAATCGATTTGGTCAAGTCGTTGCTTTTCTTCTGCAATCTGGCGATTTCATCAGAAATATCGACGGCGGATTCGCCCTGCACAAAGCGCAACTCTTCGATTTTATTGGTTAATTCGGCGATGGGTTGTTCAAAATCCAAAAAAACTGGTTTCATAGGGTGAAGCTCTCGGTAGGGACGCTGCCGCTATCATACGCCAATCAGGCATATTTGGCAGCATTTCTCATGGAGGATATGCCGTGCAAAACGGCAGATAATCGGGCGGATGCCTTTTCAGACGACCTTTTGCGGATGATATAGTATATCTGCACTAAACAAATGAAGTGCCGTATCTTATGATAAACTTCCATTCAGTTCAATCATTTCAAACAGGCTATGAAAAACGAACACGACAATACGGCGATGCGGCTCGACAAATGGCTTTGGGCTGCACGCTTTTTCAAAACCCGCGCGCTGGCTCAAAAACATATCGAATTGGGCAGGGTTCAGGTCAACGGCGCCAAAGTCAAAAACAGCAAAAACATCAGCGCAGGCGACATCATCGACCTGACGCTCAATTCACTGCCTTACAAAATCAAAGTATTGGCACTCAACCACCAGCGCCGCCCCGCCCCCGAAGCGCGTCAGCTTTACGAAGAAGACATGCAAACCGCCGCCGAACGCGAAGCGCAGAAACAACTTGACCAAGCAAGCCGCATCAGCGCGGCGTATCCCGACGGCAGGCCGACCAAACGAGACCGCCGCCAACTCGACCGCATGAAGCGCGACAGCTGGTAGGGTTTTATAAATTCCGTTTCAACCGCGATGTACAGCAGAACGGATATATTTGAAACTTTGCCAAAAACAAGTCATCCGTTTTTATTATTTCACGCAACTGACTTGACGATTTTACCCATCCGTTGTGTTGAGACTCCTGCCTGAATCCACCGATTTCCGTAAAGTTGAAACGCATCAGAATCAGGTATAATCCATCCCTATTTCATTTTCAGACGACCTTGAGCCATTTAAGGATATCCCCATGAGCAAGAAACGCGTCCTCACAGGCGTAACCACCACCGGCATCCCGCATCTGGGCAACTACGTCGGTGCCATCCGTCCCGCCGTCCGCGCGGCGCAAAACCCCGATACCGAATCCTTCCTCTTCCTCGCCGACTACCACGGCATCATCAAATGCCACGAGCCGGAGATGATTCACCAATCCACCCAAGCCGTTGCCGCCACTTGGCTTGCCTGCGGACTCGACCCCGAGCGCACCACCTTCTACCGCCAAAGCGACATTCCCGAAGTGATGGAATTGAACTGGATTCTGACCTGCATTACCGCCAAAGGCCTGATGAACCGCGCCCACGCCTACAAAGCCGCCGTGCAGGCAAACGTCGAAAACAATCAGGAAGACCCCGACCACGGCGTAGAAATGGGTCTGTACAGCTACCCCATCCTGATGACCGCCGACATCCTCATGTTCAACGCCAATGAAGTGCCCGTCGGCCGCGACCAGATCCAACACGTCGAAATGGCGCGCGACATCGCCGGACGCTTCAACCACCGCTTCAAAGAAGTCTTCACCCTGCCCGAAGTGAAAATCGACGAAAACGTCGAACTTTTGGTCGGCTTGGACGGACGCAAAATGTCCAAATCCTACGGCAACACCATTCCGCTTTGGGAAAACGACAAGAAAACCCAAAAATCGGTCAACAAAATTATTACCAACATGAAAGAGCCGGGCGAGCCGAAACAGCCCGACGAAAGCCCCTTGTTTGAAATCTACAAAGCCTTCTCCACGCCGTCTGAAACCGCAGAGTTTACGCAAATGCTGGCCGAAGGCTTGGCATGGGGCGAAGCCAAAAAACTCTTGGCCGCCAAAATCAACGCCGATCTGGCAGAACCACGCGAACGCTACAACGTGCTGACCGCCAATCCTTCGCAAATCGAAGACATCCTGCAGGCGGGCGCAGCCAAAGCGCGCAAAGAAGCGCGCGAACTGCTGGACCAAGTACGCGACGCCGTCGGCATCCGCCCATTGAAGTAAATCTCAAAAGGTCGTCTGAAAAAGCAGTCCGCTATTTTCAGACGACCTTTTCCTGTTTAAAACAAGGAATATCCGATGAAAGCCTTTCCGATTCTCTTATCCGCCCTCCTGCTCGCCGCCTGCGGCAAATCCGAAGCTCCTGCCGAGCCCGCCCAAAATGCCGCCGAAGCCGCGCCCAAACCCGCGTTTAAAGTCAAATACATCGACAACAATGCCATCGCAGGCTTGGATTTAGGTCAAAGCAGCGAAGGCAAAACCAACGACGGCAAAAAACAAATCAACTATCCGATTAACGGTTTGTCCGAACAAAACGTCATCCAACTGATCGGCAACCACCCCAACGACTTGGAAGTCATCAGCGGCAAATGTATGGAAACCGGCGACAAAGGCGAGCCTTTAGGCTGGACTGAAAACGGCAAATGCCATGCCTTGTTTGCCAAACTGGTCGGCAACATCGCCGAAGACGGCGGCAAACTGACAAGCTACCTCCTCTCCCACGCCGCCCTGCAACCCTATCAGGCAGGCAAAAGCGGTTATGCCGCCGTTCAAAACGGCCGCTACATCCTCGAACTCGACAGCGAAGGAATGTTCTACTTCCGCCGCCGCCACTATTGACCGAGCGGGTGCTGCCTATGACCGTACACACCTTAATCCGCGCCCTGCCTAAAGCCGAATTGCACGTCCATATCGAAGGCACGTTCGAGCCGGAATTGATGTTCGCCATCGCCGGGCGCAACGGCGTTTCCATTCCGTATGCGGATGTGGACGCCGTGCGCCGCGCTTACGATTTTCACAACCTGCAATCCTTCCTCGATATTTACTACGCTGCGGCGGCGGTCTTGCTCCACGAACAGGATTTTTACGACCTGACCACCGCCTATTTCGCCCGCTGCCGCGAGGACAACGTCGTCCACACCGAAATCTTCTTCGACCCGCAAACCCATACCGCGCGCGGCGTACCGTTTGAAACCGTCATCAACGGCATTACCCGCGCCCGTCTGGAAGCGCAGGAAAAATGGGGTATTTCCAGCAGGCTGATTATGTGTTTCCTGCGGCATTTGAGCGAAGAATCCGCGTTTGAAACGCTTGCACAAGCGCAGCCTTTCAGACGACATATCGACGGCATCGGACTGGATTCGGGCGAACTCGGCAACCCGCCCTCGAAATTCGAGCGCGTCTTTGCCCAAGCCCGCTCGCAAGGTTTTCCCGCCGTCGCCCATGCCGGCGAAGAAGGCCCGCCCGAATACGTTTGGGAAGCATTGGATTTGCTGAAAGTCGTCCGCATCGACCACGGCGTGCGCTCTGAAGAAGACGAACCGCTTATGCAGCGCCTGATTGCCGAGCAAATGCCCCTGACCGTCTGTCCATTGAGCAACCTCAAACTCAAAGTCGTCGGCGACCTGTCCCGGCACAACCTGCGCCGTATGCTTGAGCGCGGCGTATTGGTTACCGTCAATTCAGACGACCCCGCCTACTTCGGCGGCTACCTCAACCAAAATTTCATCGAACTTGCCGACGCATTGGATTTGAATGAAGCAGACATCCGCACCTTGTGCAAAAACTCGTTCAAAGCCTCATTTTTAAGCGAGGAAGAAAAAGTAAAACGGTACGCCGAAATCGACGGCATCCATGTTTAAACACAAAGCCGACCTGAAAAATAATCCGGTCGGCTTTGTTTTTATCTAAAAATGCAAATCCTCTAACCACAGCCAATTCCCTACCAAACCACTCAACTATCCGCCCGAAATCTGTTAAAATACCGACCTATCCTAATAAATACAGCATCAAAAGGCACACAATCATGGCTCTTTTGCAGATTTCCGAACCCGGCATGTCCGCCGCTCCGCATCAACACCGCCTCGCCGTCGGCATCGACTTGGGTACGACCAACAGCCTGGTTGCCACCGTCCGCAGCGGCAGCCCGGTCTGTCTGACCGATATTGACGGACGCACCACCCTGCCCTCCGTCGTCCGCTACGGCGAAGGCGATGCCGTCGAAGTCGGCAAAGCCGCCCTTGCCGCCCAAAAAACCGACCCGCTGAACACCATCAGCTCCGCCAAACGCCTTATCGGCCGCACGCTGACCGACCTCGCGCAGGACGCGCAATACCTGCCCTACCGTTTCACGCCCAACGAGCGCGTGGTCGAGCTGAACACCCGCCAAGGTGCCAAAACGCCTATCGAAGTGTCGTCTGAAATCCTCAAAGCCCTCAAATCGCGTGCCGAAGAAACTTTAGGCGGCGATTTGGTCGGCGCCGTCATTACCGTTCCCGCCTATTTCGACGATGCCCAACGCCAAGCCACCAAAGACGCCGCGCGTTTGGCAGGCTTGAACGTATTGCGCCTGCTCAACGAGCCGACCGCCGCTGCGATTGCCTACGGGCTGGACAACGCCTCGGAAGGCACGTTTGTCGTTTACGACTTGGGCGGCGGCACATTCGACGTATCCGTATTGCAACTGACCAAAGGGCTGTTTGAAGTCAAAGCTACCGGCGGCAACAGCGCATTGGGCGGCGACGATTTCGACCACCGCCTGTTCTGCCACCTGCTCGAACAAAACGACCTTTCCAAACTCAACGAGCGCGACAGCCAGCTTCTGCTTTCCCTTGTCCGCGCCGCCAAAGAACAACTGACCGGCCAAACCGAAGCCGTCGTCGAAGCCACGCTTTCAGACGGCCGCAAAATCCATACCGTCATTACCCGCCAAGAATTTCACCACCTGACGCAAAATCTGGTGCAAAAAACCATAGAGCCGGTCAAACAGGCACTGAAAGACGCGGGCGTGACCAAAGCCGACATTAAAGGCGTGATTATGGTCGGCGGTTCCACCCGTATGCTGCACGTTCAACAAGCGGTCGCCACCTTCTTCGGACAAACCCCGCTGAACAACCTCAACCCCGACGAAGTCGTCGCGCTCGGTGCCGCCATACAGGCGAACGTCCTTGCCGGTAACAAAACCGACGGCGAATGGCTGCTGCTGGACGTTACCCCCTTGTCGCTCGGTTTGGAAACCTACGGCGGACTCGCCGAAAAAATCATCCCGCGCAATTCCACCATCCCCACCGCGCGCGCGCAGGATTTCACCACCTTCAAAGACGGTCAAACCGCCATGACGATACACGTCGTACAAGGCGAGCGCGAACTCGTTTCCGACTGCCGCAGCCTTGCCAAATTCACCCTGCGCGGCATTCCGCCCATGACCGCAGGCGCGGCGCGCATCCGCGTTACCTTCCAAGTTGACGCCGACGGCTTGCTGTCCGTTTCCGCCCAAGAACAAAGCACCGGCGTACAGGCGCAAATCGAAGTCAAACCTTCCTACGGCTTGGACGACGACACCATCACCCAAATGCTCAAAGACAGCATGAGCAACGCCGCCGAAGACATGGCGGCACGCGCCCGTGCCGAAGCCGTGGTCGAAGCCGAAAGCCTGACCGACGCCGTCAACGCCGCCCTTGAGTTGGATAGCGATTTGCTGGATGCCGAAGAATTGCAACAGATTCAGCAAGACATTGCCGATTTGCAAGGTCGTCTGAAAGACGGCAACGCCGAAGACATCCGCGCCGCCGTCGCCAAACTCAGCCGCAGCACCGACAACTTCGCCGCCAAACGCATGAACCGCAACATCCAACGTGCGCTGACAGGGCAAAGTGTGGACGATATTTGACGGCAAACAGTTTCAGACGACCTCGAAAGACACAAAGGTCGTCTGAAAAAATTCAAACACTATTTTTCAGACGACCCCATCCCATGCAAAACCCTTCCATCCCCCAAGACTGGAACGTTTATTTCAGCCGCATTGGCGACGCGCCCGCCGCCTTACGCATCAACCTTGCCTTAATCGAAGTCGCGCCGCTGGCAGAGTATCCGCAACATGTGCGCGTCAGCATGAAATTGGAACAAACCAACGAACACGGCTTCCCGACGCCCGAAGAAAGCGAAGCGGTTTACGACATCGAAGACCAAATCGACCGACTGGCGGGCAACGACAACATTCCCGCAGGCATAGTCACCACAAACGGCGCGGCAAATTGGCATTTTTACAGCCGCGATGCCGAAACCTTCGCCCAAGCCTGCCGTACCTTGCTGACACAAAACGACCGCGTTTGCGACATCACAATCAGCGAAGATGCCGAATGGTCGTTTTATCAAGAATTCCTGTATCCGGACAGCTACGAGTTGCAAGCCATCCGCAACGAGCAGGTTTTATGCCGTTTCCGACAAGACGGCGACCGCCTCGATAAGCCCCGCCCCATCGACCACTGGCTGTTTTTCCACACCGAAGCAGACCTGAACGCCGCAGCCGCCAAAGTCGGCACATTAGGCTATACCGTCAGCGACAGCGGCCGCATCGAGCAAGAAGAAGACCCCCCGAGCTACCGCCTGCAACTTTCCAAAAACGCCCCGCTCACCGACATCGACAACGACACATGGGCGTTGATTGATATCGCCCACGAAAACAACGGCGACTACGACGGCTGGGGCAGCATATTAGTCCAATAAAGCATCAGGTCGTCTGAAAACACACTGGCAGTCCCGTTCAGACGACCCGCATCCACTTTGACCTTAGGAGAATCCCATGAGCGAATCCATTGTTTACGGCATCGATCAGGAAAATGAACTCATGAACCGCGCCTTCGAACAGGCACGTTCCACATTCAAATATTTCTGGCGCGAGCTTTATTGGGAAAACCGCCGCATCATACCCGCCTTAGATTTTGCCATGGTCAAAGTGCCTTTTTTCCAAGACAGCGAAGACGGCGAAATTTGCGAACATATGTGGATAAACGACATCTACTTCGACGGCCTCCACATTTACGGCACGCTGGTCAACGAACCCAACGACCTGACCAATGTAGAACAAGGCGAAAGCGTCTGCGTTCCGGTTGACAACATCAGCGACTGGATGTTCCTGTGCAACGGCATCCCCTACGGCGGCTTCACCGTACAGGCAGTCCGCATCCAAATGACGCCGCAAGAGCGCGCAGAACACGATGCCGCATGGGGCATCGACTTTGGCGATCCCGAAGAGGTCTTGCTGGTTTACGAAGAAAAAGAACACCCCGAAAATCTGGACGAACATCCGATGTGCCGAAACTGTCTGAACGACTTCCGCCAACAGCTGGCACAAAACCCGGATTACCTGCGCGAGCAAGACGAAGACGGCTACACACCGCTCCATCACGAAGCCATCGCAGGCAACGCACCCCTGGTCAAAGCCATGCTCGAATTGGGTGCAGACCCGGCCGCCACCACGCAAGAAGGACTGACCGCCCTAGACTTTGCCCGCCTTATGGACTGGCAAAACGTCATCGAGATACTCGAACCACGCCACTAAACCATAGGTCGTCTGAAAGGGAACACTAACTGATTTGTTACAAAACACCTGGAGGAAATCTTTAGCGTATACCAACAGAGTACAACATTGATAATATTTAACTTACAAATTAAGGTTAAAGGTAATGAAAGAATATGAAAATCAGTTTATTGCTATAAAAGATGCATTAAATTCAAAAGAACCTACTAATAAAAAACAAGTCTTTCCTCTGCGCAATGTTTTAGAATGGTTCGAGGCATCTAGAAGAGGAGCAAAGATAACCCATAAAATTCGTTATGAATTAGGAAAATATGAGTTAATTACCGAACCAGATTTTGAACAAGCAAACATAAATGGGACTGTTACATTTAAAAAGGCCTCATCTAAAACCTCTTCAAATAATTTTAATATAGACCCTAGTCATAAAATTGAGAGACTAGATGCCGCAAATAAAAAACCTATTTCCATTACACGAACAGAGCCACTATCTAAAGCTTTAACTATTATGCTCTTAAATGATGTTATGCATTTCGACCCTGATGGTTTAGATAAAAACAGTATTGAATTACTAGAAGAATTTTCTCATTTTCTTAAATCATTAAGAAAATGTTTAATTGAAAAATGATTTAAATACTAAATGAGACTCTGGCACCAAACCCTCATCCCCCTGCTCCCCCGCGCCCAGCTTTTAGGACAACACCGCGAATGTGCCGCCCTGCGCGGAGCAGGCTGGGGCAAGCCGCACGCGACGGTAAACTATGTTTTCACCCATTCGCCTGACAAGCTCTATCTGTATCACGCGCTGATTATGGAAGAAATGGAAAAACGCGGCTACAAACCCGACCCGTTGTGGAAAGACCCGCTGTACCGCGGAAAAGCGGTTGCCCCTTATCCCGCACACGATACCGAAGCCGCCGATTCGCCGATTTACCCCGAACACGATGATGCTTATCTGGACGAATGTCTGGAAAATTTAAAAAACAAAGGCATCGTGTTATAAACGGTTTCAGACGACCCTTTCATCACAAAAGGTCGTCTGAAAATTACCCACAAACCCTATCCACTCATTACAAGAGACAATAAAAATGCCCAAAATCACCGTACTCCCACACGCCGTATTATGCCCCGAAGGCGCAGTCATTGAAGACGCGCCCGAAGGCAAAACCGTCCTTGACGTACTGCTCGACCACGACATCGAAGTCGATCACGCCTGTGAAAAATCCTGTGCCTGCACCACTTGCCACGTCATCATCCGCAAAGGCTTCGACAGTTTGGAAGAGCCGAGCGAGCTGGAAGAAGACCTGCTCGACCAGGCATGGGGCTTGGAAGCCGACTCGCGCCTGAGCTGTCAGGCGGTGGTTGCCGACGAGGACTTGGTGGTCGAAATCCCCAAATACACCATCAACCACGCGCGCGAAGATCACTGATGCAAAGAGGTCGTCTGAAACGGATACAGCAATGTTCAGACGACCCCTGCCAAATTTTGAGCAAACAAAAAGTCGTCTGAAACTGCCTTACCGACCGTTTTCAGACGACCTTCCGTCAAATCGCTGCCAAATCGTTTATTTGGAACGTGGAACGACAAACCTTAAGCGGGATACTTTCATCGAAGCGACGGTTTGCGCAACAGGATAATTTTCCACTCTGCCTTTGGCGTTCAGCATACTGAGGCTGCTGCCATGACGGGTAATGATGCTCTTAGGTTCGGGCTTCGGTGCCGGTTCGTTTTTTGTTGCGGTTGTGACGGATTTCGGCGGTTCGGGGACATATCCCGCCAAGCCGAAGCGTTTGATGATTTCGTTTGCGGCATCCATATAACGCTGTTTTGCTTCTTCGTTCTCCACCGCCATATCGTCAAGCGCCACAGACACGTCGTTGCCGCAGCCAACAATGCGTTCCGCAATACGCGAATACACCATCCAGCGTTTCAAACGCAAAGCGCCCGCATCTTCGCCCGGCGCAGCGGCATCCAAAGCAATCATGCCGTAACGCTTGCCATAACGGAGGCGCAGCGAAAGCCGCTTCAGCCCCTCGCTCTCGTCCAGCATCTGATAAAGCTCGCGGATAAGCAGCAGCAGGCGGTCGAACACCCCCGCTTTAGCAAGATAATTAGGATCATCGGAGGCGAGCGCGTAAATAAGTTTGGATAATTTGGCATTGAGTGCGTTGTTCATCGATTTTCCTGTTATTCATACTATAATGGATTTCTTTAAGAACCATTCCAAATGATTTGGTTGCATGACAAAGTGTAAATTTTCCTTAGTGAAAGTCAGAAAAATGTATTAATGTACGCCTTGAAAATATTACATAGGAAAATACCATATGCGATTTCAGACGCATTAATCATTGCCGAAACGAATTTCCCCCAAAGCATTAACACCTAAACAAGCCATCCCGAATCAAACCATTCGGACACGCCAAAAGGAACGACATCATGAAATGGACAGACACCCAACGCATCGCCGAGGAACTCTACGACCTGCACGGCGACAGCATCGACCCGAAAACCGTTCGCTTCACTCAACTGCGCGACCTGATTATGGCGCTGCCCGACTTCGACGACGATCCCGCACGCTGCGGCGAACGCATCCTCGAAGCCGTACAACAGGCATGGATTGAAGAGGCTGAGTGAGGCAACATCATTTGCAAGCTAAAAACCAAGACGTCGTCTGAAAATTTTTCAGACGACGTTTGAATGGGTTGATAGCCAACTCAAGAGCGAAACATCTTATTGCTTTTGCTTTACCAACAAGAATAAAAGCCATTGAAATCCATTTAATTTCAAGATATTCCCACATATCTGAATATGTATTTTCTCCCCGGCTTGCCCTCATATCAATAGAGACAAGCATAATGGCAGTCACATTAAAATAATTCATAAACTTTCTGAAAATTTTGAATTTGACTCATACACAAGGCAAATTTATCATACAAGCCTGAAAACGTTTAAAAAAGACAACCGAGGTACACAGCCAATGAGTTACGCAAAAGAAATCAATGCGTTAAACAACAGCCTTTCCGACTTGAAAGGCGACATCAACGTTTCGTTCGAATTTTTCCCGCCGAAAAACGAACAAATGGAAACCATGCTGTGGGACTCCATCCATCGCCTGCAAACCCTGCATCCCAAATTCGTCTCCGTAACCTACGGCGCAAACTCCGGCGAACGCGACCGTACGCACAGCATCGTCAAACGCATCCAACAGGAAACCGGCTTGGAAGCCGCGCCGCACCTGACCGGCATCGACGCCTCTCCCGACGAATTGCGCCAAATCGCCAAAGACTATTGGGACAGCGGCATCCGCCGTATTGTCGCCCTGCGTGGCGACGAGCCACCCGGTTATGAGAAAAAACCGTTTTACGCCGAAGATTTGGTCAAACTCCTGCGCTCCGTCGCCGACTTCGACATCTCCGTAGCGGCATACCCTGAAGTGCATCCCGAAGCGAAATCCGCACAAGCCGACCTGATCAATCTGAAGCGCAAAATCGATGCGGGCGCAAACCATGTCATCACCCAATTCTTCTTCGACGTAGAACGCTACCTGCGCTTCCGCGACCGCTGTGTGATGTTGGGCATTGACGTCGAAATCGTTCCCGGCATCCTGCCTGTTACCAACTTCAAGCAACTCGGCAAAATGGCGCAAGTAACCAACGTCAAAATCCCGAAATGGCTGTCGCAAATGTATGAAGGCTTGGACGACGACCAAGCAACGCGCAATCTGGTGGCGGCAAGTATCGCCATCGACATGGTCAAAGTCCTGTCCCGCGAAGGCGTGAAAGATTTCCACTTCTACACGCTCAACCGCAGCGAGCTGACTTACGCCATCTGCCATATTTTAGGCGTTCGTCCTTAAAGCCGAAAACGGTTTCAGACGACCTCAGGGGGTCGTCTGAAAAACAAAATGCCGCCCCATCCGCCCTATTCTGATTTACAATACCGACCGATTCGGATTGAACCGGTCCTTACAAAATCCAACTGGAGAGTTCAACATGACAACATTACATTTCTCAGGCTTCCCGCGTGTCGGCGCCTTCCGTGAATTGAAATTCGCCCAAGAAAAATACTGGCGCAAAGAAATCAGCGAACAAGAGCTGCTCGACGTCGCCAAAGACCTGCGCGAGAAAAACTGGAAACACCAAGCCGCCGCCAACGCCGATTACGTTGCCGTAGGCGATTTCACTTTCTACGACCACATCCTCGACCTGCAAGTCGCTACCGGCGCGATTCCCGCCCGTTTCGGCTTCGACAGCCAAAACCTGTCTTTGGAACAATTCTTCCAACTGGCGCGCGGCAACAAAGACCAATTCGCCATCGAAATGACCAAATGGTTCGACACCAACTATCACTACTTGGTGCCTGAATTCCACGCCGATACCGAATTCAAAGCGAACGCCAAACACTACGTTCAACAACTGAAAGAAGCCCAAGCTTTGGGTCTGAAAGCCAAACCGACCATCGTCGGCCCGCTGACCTTCCTGTGGGTAGGTAAAGAAAAAGGCGCAGTCGAATTCAACCGCCTGAGCCTGTTGCAAAAACTGCTGCCCGTTTACGTTGAAATCCTGAATGCTTTGGTTGAAGCCGGTGCCGAATGGATTCAAATCGACGAGCCTGCTTTGGCTGTTGACCTGCCTAAAGAATGGGTGGAAGCCTACAAAGACGTTTACGCCACTTTGAGCAAAGTAAACGCCAAAATCCTGTTGAGCACTTACTTCGGTTCTGTTGCCGAACACGCCGCATTGCTGAAAGCCCTGCCCGTTGACGGCCTGCACATCGACTTAGTACGCGCTCCCGAACAACTGGACGCGTTCGCCGACTACGACAAAGTCCTGTCTGCCGGCGTTATCGACGGCCGCAACATCTGGCGCGCCAACCTGAATAAAGTTTTGGAAACTGTCGAGCCCCTGAAAGCCAAACTGGGCGAGCGTTTGTGGATTTCCAGCTCTTGCTCGCTGTTGCACACCCCATTTGACTTGTCAGTTGAAGAAAAACTGAAAGCCAACAAACCTGACCTGTACTCCTGGTTGGCATTTACCCTGCAAAAAACCCAAGAATTGCGCGTTCTGAAAGCTGCATTGAACGAAGGCCGTGACTCCGTTGCCGAAGAACTGGCCGCCAGCCAAGCTGCCGCTGATTCACGCGCCAACAGCAGCGAAATCCACCGCGCAGACGTTGCCAAACGCCTGACCGACCTGCCTGCCAACGCAGACCAACGCAAATCACCGTTTGCCGACCGTATCAAAGCGCAACAAGCATGGTTGAACTTGCCTCTGCTGCCGACGACCAACATCGGTTCTTTCCCGCAAACCACCGAAATCCGTCAAGCACGCGCAGCCTTCAAAAAAGGCGAACTGTCTGCCGCCGATTACGAAGCCGCGATGAAAAAAGAAATCGCCTTGGTGGTTGAAGAGCAAGAAAAACTGGACTTGGACGTACTTGTACACGGCGAAGCCGAGCGTAACGACATGGTCGAATACTTCGGCGAATTGTTGAGCGGTTTCGCATTCACCCAATACGGCTGGGTACAAAGCTACGGTTCACGCTGCGTGAAACCACCGATTATCTTCGGTGACGTAAGCCGCCCAGAAGCCATGACTGTCGCTTGGTCTACTTACGCACAAAGCCTGACCAAACGCCCGATGAAAGGCATGTTGACCGGTCCTGTAACCATCCTGCAATGGTCTTTCGTCCGCAACGACATTCCACGCTCTACCGTGTGCAAACAAATCGCACTGGCTCTGAACGACGAAGTATTGGATCTGGAAAAAGCAGGCATCAAAGTCATCCAAATCGACGAACCTGCCATCCGTGAAGGCCTGCCTTTGAAACGCGCCGATTGGGATGCCTACCTGAACTGGGCCGGCGAATCCTTCCGCCTGTCCTCCAGCGGTTGCGAAGACAGCACACAAATCCACACCCATATGTGCTACTCCGAGTTCAACGACATCCTGCCCGCCATCGCAGCTATGGACGCCGACGTGATTACCATCGAGACTTCACGTTCCGACATGGAACTCTTGACCGCGTTCGGCGAATTCAAATACCCGAACGACATCGGCCCAGGCGTTTATGACATCCACAGCCCACGTGTACCGACAGAAGCCGAAGTGGAACACCTGTTGCGCAAAGCCATCGAAGTCGTACCGGTTGAACGCCTGTGGGTGAACCCGGACTGCGGTCTGAAAACACGCGGTTGGAAAGAAACTCTGGAACAACTCCAAGTGATGATGAACGTTACCCACAAACTGCGTGCCGAATTGGCGAAATAAGTTTGAACTAGCGTAATCAAAAGGTCGTCTGAAAATTTTCAGACGACCTTTTTGCCAAATTAATATTTCATTTCTCCATCAAACAGAGCCTCCATAAACTATCCTCCCTATTGTCTTCCACAATAATCTTTTATGACTAATGGGCAAAATAATTTATTTGGGGTATAATTACACGAAACTAAATTAAAACAGCGGCTAACTGTATCTACTCACAAACAGCAAAATCCGCATATATAGTGGATTAAATTTAAATCAGGACAAGGCGAGGCAACGCCGTACTGGTTTAAAGTTAATCCACTATATCAAACAACACATTACAGCAACAAACAATAAGGATGCACGCTATGGGAATCATCAGTCTTATCTTCATCGCCGTAATACTGACCGTATTACTGCTCAACTTCAAACAAAAATTAGACCGTTGCAAAAGAGATTATCAAGAATCTTTTGTTGCACTCCGCATCGCCCTAGCATGCCGTCATCAGGCAGTCAGACATGTTTTGGATGCTTCAAAAATTTATCTGGGACGAGAGGATGACAATGTCGACAGCAATTTATTGTCCTCATGTGGCGATGCCGAAGCCGTATTGACCCAAGCATCCAAATCATTTTCACCTGAATCCCTTTCACGCTTGTGCAACGCAGAAGCAAGCTTGAACAACTCACTCCGCGCCCTGCAAGAAGTTTTAGAAAAAAGCCTGAAACAACGCCCCGATCAAGGTCTGAAAAGCCAGCTTGAAATGCTGGACGCCGCCGAAACCGATGTTGTATCTGCACGACGCGCCTACAATCGCTCAGCAGAACGCTACAACCGTATGCTGAGAAAAACCATGAGCGGACTTGTTGCCAAAGTATTGGGTTATCACGCGAAAGCCAGCCTGATTAAATTTGAGGACAACAGCGTTCCGCAAATGAGCAAACACTTGATGGCTTGATAAACGTGGCGCAAATAGATCAGGATGTCACGTTGTAATCTGGTCTTAATCTGAATGTCACAAGCCATAGAAATAGCACAGAATCCATCCATTCTGTGCTTTACTATAGTGGATTAACTTTAAACCAGTACGGCGTTGCCTCGCCTTAGCTCAAAGA
>CALDNV010000115.1:0-18530 GCA_937914605.1 uncultured Neisseria sp. | reverse complement strand
GGTATTTGAGCGGGTGTTGCGCCCTCAGTGTTTGGACGGTTTGGCTTTGTCCTTTTCGGTCCGCTTTTGGCTGAGGGCTTTTAACTTCTTTAGATAGGCAACCTTTGCGCGCATATAGCACAGTTCTTCAATAAGCTCTGCCTGCGTTTTTTCTTGGTCGGGTTTATCTGCGATGAAGGGGTTTTTGCGGTGTTGGGGCATGGTTTTGGATTGGGGATGTTCGAGTGCGCCGATACCGCCTTCTTGATAGGCGCGTATCCATCGTCTCAGGTGGGTTCGTGAGATGCCGTAGTGGTCTGCGGTACGCTGTTGGCTGCGTATATGCAGGTAGTGGAGTACGGCTTGGTATTTGAAGTGTAATGTATATTTGCTCATAAAAAAACTGCACCTTGTGAGTTGGAGGGGATGTCCAACTTTTTGGGTGCAGTTCAAAGCCATTTTCCGCTTTTCAGACGACCTTTTGCTTAATGGATGCCTAGTTTTGTCCGGGTTTGATGACTTTGACGCCCTGCTCTGTACCCAAAATCAACACATCCGCGGCGTTGCGGGCGAAGATGCCGTTTTCGAGAACGCCGGTGATGCGGTTGATTTCATCTTCCATAGTCAGCGGACGGTCGATGTGCAAGTCATAGACATCAATGATTTGGTTGCCGTGGAAGGTGGTGTAGTTCAGGCGCAATTCAGGCTGTCCGCCCATTGCCAAAAGTTTGCGGGACACCAGCGAACGCGCGCCGGGCAACACTTCTACGGGCAGCGGGAATTTTCCCAAACGCGAAACATATTTACTCTCGTCGGCGATACAGATGAATTTGTCGGACGCGCTGGCGACAACTTTTTCGTTTAAATGCGCGCCGCCGCCGCCTTTAATCATTTGCAGCATATGGTTCACTTCGTCCGCACCGTCAACATAGACAGCCAGCCCCATCACATCATTCAGTGATACTTCGGGGATGTCGTATTGCGCCATCAGTTCGCTGGACTTTTTAGAAGTCGAAACCGCGCCTTTGATTTTTTTGCCGCTTTTGCCCAACGCTTCGATAAACATATTGACGGTCGAGCCGGAGCCGATGCCGATGTATTCGTTTTCGGGTACGAATTCCACCGCTTTCTCGGCGGCAATGCGCTTCAATTCGTCTTGAGTAGCCATGATTTCTCCTTAATGGGATGTCGGTTAATGGGCATATGTTAACATTTTCATGCCATTTGTGCTTGCCTGCTTACGCTTTTTCCAGCAACACCGCCGCCTGCGCCTCGATGGCTTCCATGCGTCCCAAATAGCCGAGTTTTTCGTTGGTTTTGCCTTTGATATTGACACAGGTCGTCTGAATCCCCAAATCGGCGGCAATGTTGGCGCGCATGGCGGGAATGTGCGGCGCGAGTTTGGGCTTTTGCGCGATGATGGTCGTGTCCACGTTCACAACGCGCCAGCCTAAAGCCTGCACGCTTTGATACGCTTCACGCAACAATACGCGGCTGTCGGCATCTTTAAACTCGTCGGCAGTATCGGGGAAATGGCTGCCGATGTCGCCCAGACCCGCCGCGCCAAGTAAAGCGTCAGTAATCGCGTGCAACAGCGCGTCGGCATCGGAATGGCCGAGCAGGCCTTTTTCAAACGGAATGTTTACGCCGCCGAGTATCAAATCGCGGCCTTCGACGAGTTGGTGGACATCGTAGCCTTGTCCGATGCGGATATTCATGTTTTGTCCTTTTTTCAATGTCAGGTCGTCTGAAAAACGGGTTTCAGACAACCTGCAACAACAGCCTCACAATCAATTCATCCTGCGGCAGCGTCAGCTTCAAATTGCGCGTATCGCCCTGCACCAGCAGCGGCTGCACGCCCAGCTTTTCCACTGCCGACGCTTCGTCTGTAATATCGCTCAAATCCTCTGCCGACAAAGCACGGTGCAATAAGGCCGTCTGAAAAAGCTGCGGGGTTTGCGCCTGCCATAATCCGGCGCGGGAAACGGTTTCGCCGATATGGTTTTTACCGTCGGCGCGTTTGAGCGTATCGGCAACGGGTATTGCCAAAATACCGCCCTGTTCTTTTCCGCCCGCTTCTTCAATCAGACGGGTCAACGCCTCGGGCGGCAGGCAGCAACGGGCGGCATCGTGAACGAGAATGTTGTCCTGCTCCGCCGCCAAGCCTTGTTCCAACAATGCGGATACGCCGTTGCGCACCGTTTCGGCACGGCTTGCTCCGCCTACGCGAAATACGCGTGTTTTGCTGGAAGGGGTCGTCTGAAACGTTTGGTCTTCGGGCGATACGATAACAGCAATCAAATCGATGGCAGGATGATTTTCAAAAATAGCTATCGTATGCTGCAACACGGTTTTGCCGTTGATTTCAACGTATTGCTTGGGCTTTCCCGCCCCAAAGCGCGTTCCGATACCGGCGGCCGGAATCAGGGCGATATGGCGACGCGTCATGCTTCGGCTCCGGCTGTTTCGGCTTTGCGCCACAGACAGGCTTCGCCCAAACCGTCCAGATATTGCTCGTGTGCGGCGAGTTCCTCTGCGTTGGCTTTGATGACTTTCAGATGCGCCGGACGCTTGGTTTCGGCAATAATGACCGGTTTGACTTCCTCGTCTTCTTCTTTTTCGCCGCCCATTAAATCAAACTGCTGGCGCGTCATGGCGAGATAAACCTCACCCAAAAGCTCGCAGTCAATCAACGCACCGTGCAGCACACGCTTGCTGCGGTCGACAGAAAGGCGGTTGCACAAAGCATCCAAACTGGCTTTCTGCCCTGGGAACATTTCCCGCGCCATCGCCAGCGTGTCGGTTACGGTACAGCCAAGTTCCTCAATGGAAGGCAGTCCCATACGGCGGAATTCCATGTTCAGGAAGCCGACGTCAAACTTGGCATTGTGAATAATCAGCTCGGCATCGCGTATAAAATCGGCAATCTGCCGCCCTACTTCGGCAAACGGCGGTGCGTTTTTCTCTTCCAAAACCTCAATGTTCAAGCCGTGCACCTTCGCTGCTTCTTCGGGCATATCGCGTTCGGGATGAACATATAAATGAAGGTTGTTGCCGGTTATTTGGCGGTTGATCATTTCCAGACCGGCAAACTCGACCAAGCGGTCGCCGCCTTCGGCATAAAGGCCCGTGGTTTCGGTATCAAGGATAATCTGGCGTTTGCTCATAGGAATCTTCTGTATAGCGCTCATTGATAAAATGCCTTGAATCATACGCAAGGCTGCTACAAATGTATAGTCGGTAAAGCTCAGGACCTATGTATTTGAATACAATATTTCTTAGAGCATGAATACTGCCCCGACAAGGGATTTTGCTGACAATTTTTCAAACGTATTTATCTTTACATTCCCTCTAAGGCTCATTTTCTCTAAATTCCGAGTAAATCACTCAAGTTTTATCAATTTCAAAAAATTAATTTCTATAAAAATCATTATCTTATTACCCATTCTCATAATAATAACAATTATCATTTGCAAATTTTGAAATTATCCGTATAATGCATTCCATCGAAACGAAATCAACGCGCCACAGAACGAAAGGAGAAGAAAATGCCTGAAAATATTTTCCAGCAAGTCTCTCTCGACATTCTGAGACTGCACCAACATACCATCCGCTCTCTTTTGGCAACCCAGTGTTGCGATGATTGTGAAGTACATGATGCCGTATATGTTACGCTCGATGGTCGTTATTATGTTTGGCTTCCCTGCATGGGTAAATCGGAGCAGCCGCAAACCGGCATCCTCCTGATTGAAGATGAAGACAGCCATTCCCGTTTAAGCTGGGTCGCCAGCACTCGGGAGGTCAAACAAAAAGACAGTTTGTACAGCCGCGTCGTTTCCGTTTTACAACGCAAAATGCAGAAGGCAAAAGAAAAGTTTATTCATGCGTCTGATGCCCGTTTGCTTGAACTGACACCACAGCAAGGTCGTTTGACGACCAAAAGCAAAGATTTGTCGCTTTCACCCTATGATTTGATGAAGGCACTTTATCCGGCAACCCATCAACGTCAATTAAAGGAGTTCGCCCTGTAACAGTTTTGGTAGTGGTTTGTGTTCCTTTTGCGCCCCTTAAAATTAAAGGGGCGATTTTTTTGCCTACAACTCAACATGGCTTCTATCAAACCAATCAAAAAAGGTCGTCTGAAATCGGATTCAAACTTCAAATCCGGTTTCAGACGACCTTTTGTCTATTGCCGTTTATTTACCCGCTTCAGATGAAGACAGATTTTCCGGCAACATGTCCTGCTCGTCAAAATCAGGCTCAGGCTCGTTTTGCAACACCTTGCCATTCAATTTCAATTCGTTGTTTTGCAGGGTCAGATGGGTTTTGATGTTGTTTTCTTCCAAAGTCAGGTATTGCTCCTGCGCCATGCTTTTCACAGTGCTGTCCACCATCAGACGCAGCGTTTCATTGATGTCCTCAATTCCTGCACGTCCGGCTTCTTCATCTTCGGCATTGACGCTAAACAGGCTGCGCGCTTGGTTGATTGCCATCTGCTCCAACAGTTTTTTCGGAACGCTCACATTGAAATCGGCATGGGTTTTTTTCAGCATTTCGCTGAGGCTGTTCAAATCTTTTGCCACCAAGCCTTTAAAGGCTAGTTTACCGCTGACATCCACTTGACCTTGCGGCATGATGAATTTGAATGTCTTGACATTCAGCACCGGATCATTGGTGAATAAACCCGAAGCTTCGTTTTTGGCGGTTTGGAGCAAGGCGTTTTGGATCTCTTCCTCGCTCATTTTCTTATTGGCGACTTCGGCAAGCTTGGATTTTAAAGCCTGCAAACCTTTGCCGTCCAAATGCTCTGCTGCCACATTGATATCCAACGGACCATATTTATCTTCGCCATAAACCAGCTCTTCAAATTGGAACCGTCCTTCGCTATTGATAAACTTATCAACTTCGTTGGTATTGGTATCAAATTTCAGTTTGCTGACTTCGATTTTGGAAGGCGCGATACTGCCGGTCGGATTGACAAATGCTCCGATCTGCAGATTGGTCACAAGGTTGATCAGCTCGTTCAGCTTGACGTTGTAATCAATATTTTCTTTCCATTGCAGCAGGAATTTATCCAAAGTAATGCTGCTTTTGCCCAAAGAAAGCTTGTTGAGTCCGTCTGAAGTTTCAGATTGAAAATGTAGGTTTTCCATCGAAACATCGCCCTTGTCCGCCAGCTTGAGCTGCAAAGACGGAGCGGTATAATCATGACGGTAGCTTTGGAAATCTTTTTCGTAATCGGTGTTGCCGCTCAAGCCTTTCCAGCTGAGCTTGATGCCGGACAACTCTTCATAGTCGAAAGCCGGAACGCTGAGTTGAAGCTTGCCGCTTCCGCCGAAATAAATCGTATTGCTCATGGACAAAGGAGCTTGTTGGCCAAAGAAGCGAGACAATACTTTTTCGGTTTCCGGATGGTATTTGAACTCTGTTTCCACATGAGCCTGAGTACCGAAACCGCCGGCAAACGGACCATGGCTGATATGATTCACAACCGTAATCGGCTCTTGCAAGACGGTTTTCAGATTATCGGGCAGATATTGCTGGGTATTTTGAAGCAATGTCGGTTTCAGGCGTATGACCGTAGTTTCGGTCGCACCGAACCAGCCCCGATCATATTGGTGGGATTCTACGGTTAGAAAACCTGATTCCTGCAACAGCTTTTGTTGTGCAGTCAGGGTTTCTTCTGCTTTGATGCCGAAGTAGTAAGGCGCACCGAGACCCGCGGCGATGGCTACGGCTACGGTCGAAATAAGATACTTTTTCATTGCTACAAACAGATAGGTTGAAAGCGATAAGAATAGCATTTTTTGACCGATTTGTCTTTTGGGTAGCTTAGACGGTACAAATTAGTCCATATTTGGTACTTTTTCCATCCTCATGAACCAGCTGCTTATGTTCCATTATCCCAAGCGTTCTGATTTATAATCGGGTCGTCTGAAAACCTACCCACTACCACCCGCCCCATGACCACGGACTTCGACATCCCCCTCTTCCTCAAAAACCTGCCTAACTTGCCCGGCGTGTACCGTTTTTTCGACGAAGGCGGCAACGTCTTATACGTCGGCAAAGCCGTCAACCTCAAGCGGCGCGTGTCCGGTTATTTCCAGAAAAACGACCATTCCCCGCGCATCGCTTTGATGGTGAAACAGGTTCACCACATTGAAACTACCATCACCCGTTCCGAAGCCGAAGCCCTGATTCTCGAAAACAACTTCATCAAAGCCCTGTCGCCCAAATACAATATCCTCTTCCGCGATGACAAAAGCTATCCCTACCTCATGCTGAGCGGACATCAATATCCGCAGATGGCGTATTACCGCGGCACGCTGAAAAAGCCGAATCAATACTTCGGCCCCTATCCCAACAGCAACGCCGTGCGCGACAGCATCCAAGTCCTGCAAAAAGTCTTCATGCTGCGCACCTGCGAAGACAGCGTCTTCGAACACCGCGACCGCCCCTGCCTGCTGTACCAAATCAAACGCTGCACCGCGCCCTGCGTCGGCCACATCAGCGAAGAAGACTACCGCGACAGCGTTCGCCAAGCTGCTACCTTCCTCAACGGCAAAACCGACGAACTGACCCGCACCCTGCAACACAAAATGCAGACCGCCGCCGCCAACCTGCAATTTGAGGAAGCCGCCCACTACCGCGACCAAATCCAAGCGCTCGGCATCATGCAGAGCAACCAGTTCATCGACAGCAAAAACCCGAACAACCCCAACGACATCGACCTGCTTGCGCTCGCCGTTTCAGAGGGCCTCGTCTGCGTACACTGGGTCAGCATCCGCGGCGGGCGGCACGTCGGCGACAAAAGCTTCTTCCCCGACACCAAAAACGACCCCGAACCAAACGGACAAGACTACGCCGAAGCCTTCGTCGCCCAACACTATCTGGGCAAAAGCAAGCCCGATATCATCATCAGCAACTTCCCCGTCCCCGACGCATTAAAAGAAGCCTTGGAGGGCGAACACGGCAAACAAATGCAGTTCGTGACCAAAACCATAGGCGAACGCAAAGTCTGGCTGAAAATGGCGGAACAAAACGCACAAATGGCGATTGCCCAACGCCGCCTGCAACAAAGCAGCCAGCAACACCGCATCGACGAGTTGGCAAAAATCCTGAACATGAATTCAGACGACCTCAACCGCCTCGAATGCTTCGACATCAGCCACACCCAAGGCGAAGCCACCATCGCCTCCTGCGTCGTATACGACGAACAAAACATCCAACCCTCGCAATACCGCCGCTACAACATCACCACCGCCAAACCCGGCGACGACTACGCCGCCATGCGCGAAGTCCTCACCCGCCGCTACGGCAAAATGCAGGAAGCCGAAGCCAACGGCGAGGCCGTCAAATGGCCGGATGTCGTATTGATTGACGGCGGCAAAGGACAAATCGGCGTCGCCGTATCCGTATGGGAAGAACTCGGGCTGCACATCCCCTTGGTCGGCATCGCCAAAGGCCCCGAACGCAAAGCCGGCATGGAAGAACTCATCCTCCCGTTCACCGGCGAAACCTTCCGCCTGCCGCCCAACAGCCCCGCCCTGCACCTCCTGCAAACCGTGCGCGACGAATCCCACCGTTTCGCCATCACCGGTCACCGCAAAAAACGCGACAAAGCCCGCGTTACCTCCTCCCTCAGCAACATCCCCGGCGTAGGCAGCAAACGCCGCCAAGCCCTGCTCACCCGCTTCGGCGGCCTGCGCGGCGTCGTTGCTGCCAGCAAAGAAGATTTGGAACAAGTCGAAGGCATCAGCAAGGCATTGGCGGAAACCATTTACGAGCATCTGCATTAAACGATAGGGTAAATAAAGCAAGAGGTCGTCTGAAAAGTTTTCAGACGACCTCTTGCTTTATTTGCCATGCCATATCAAAAACAATATTTTTTTAAAACCTTATTAGGAACATATTGATAAATATCCCGAAATTCTTTCTTTACCGCGCCTGAAGCAGGATTCAGCTTCTCATTCCGCACCAATTTTATTTTATCTTTGGTTACTTCCGACAAGGATGCAGCGGTATAGCGGTATTCCTGATGCGAACCTGCCGTCAAACGGTCTCGGGTAAATTCATACCGGTATTTAGCCAGTCCCGTTTCCCCATAAAAATCAACATCCATCCTGCAACGTCCTTGCGGTTGGGCAAACAATATCAACCCGCTTCCCTCCAGACTCAATTCAAAATCCGTCAAATCCCTTTCATAAACTTTTTTCCATTGGGAATGATGACTTTGAGCAGCAAGCAAACCCGAGCTCAAACATAAAACTGAAACCAATAAACCCTTAGCGACATTCATACGATTACACCTAAATTTGAAGAGCCTATTATTAAAGCTAAGAACTGAAAATAATACAATTGGATTTCAATCGACTCAATCCCGCTCATCAAACAAACCGACATCGAACAAATCCGGTTCGCTCACCCGCCCGCGGCAATCGACCTTAATGTCCTCGTGAACCCGACAGCAACACGGCAGAATCTCGCCGGGTGCGACAAACGCCAGCGGGAAATCGTCGTAGGACACCCTGCCGTCTAATATTTTGACGCGGCAGGAACCGCAATAACCGCTGCGGCACTGGTATTCGACCTCGTGTCCGGTGCGCTCCAAGCCCTCCAATAAGGTTTCGCCCTCTTGAAGCTCGAAGGTTTTATCGTGTGTGCTGATAAGTGCCATTGTTATCTGTTTAAGCGGGAAAGGCCGTCTGCACGGCGTAACCGAAATCTTTGATTTCGTTTCTACACCTGTTCAGACGACCTCTGATGATGGAAATGCGGAAAACCGCCGAGTTTGATTACAGTTCGAAATCGCCCAAATCGTCCGCGCTGACTTCCGAATCGATCTGACCGATTAAGTAAGAAGAAATTTCCACTTCCTGCGGCGCAACCTGTACGTTGTCGGACGACAGCCACGCGTTAATCCACGGAATCGGGTTTTGGGTGGCGCCTTCGAATCCGGCGGGCAAACCGACCGCCTGCATACGCAGGTTGGTGATGTATTCGACGTATTGCGCCAAAATTTCCTTGTTCAGACCAATCATCGAACCGTCTTTAAACAGATAGGCCGCCCATTCTTTTTCCTGCTCTGCCGCTTTTTTGAAGAGTTTGAAACATTCGTCCTGCAATTCGACGGCGATTTCCGCCATTTCAGGATCGTCGGCACCGGCGCGCATCAGGTTGAGCATATGCTGGGTACTGGTCAGGTGCAGGGCCTCGTCGCGGGCAATCAGTTTGATGATTTTGGCGTTGCCTTCCATCAACTCGCGCTCGGCAAAAGCAAACGAGCAGGCGAATGAAACATAGAAACGGATGGCTTCCAACACGTTGACGCACATCAGGCAGAGATAGAGTTTTTTCTTCAACTCGCGCAAAGACACATTAACGAGCTTGCCGCCGATATTGTGCGCCCCTTCGCCCAGCAGGTTGTAATACTGGGTGTATTCGATTAAATCATCATAATAACAGGCGATGTCTTCGGCGCGGGCAATGATGTATTCGTTCTGCACGATGTCATCGAACACGACTGACGGATCATTCACGATATTGCGGATAATGTGGGTATAGCTTCGCGAGTGGATGGTTTCGCTAAAGCTCCACGTTTCAATCCAAGTTTCCAGCTCGGGAATCGACACCAAAGGCAGCAAGGCAACGTTCGGACTACGACCTTGAATGGAATCGAGCAAGGTTTGGTATTTCAGATTGCTGATGAAAATGTGTTTTTCGTGTTCGGGCAGATTGGCGTAGTCGATACGGTCGCGCGACACGTCGATTTCTTCCGGCCGCCAAAAGAAAGACAATTGTTTTTCAATCAGTTTTTCAAATACTTCGTATTTCTGCTGGTCATAACGGGCAACATTTACCGGCTGACCGAAAAACATCGGCTCTTTAAGCGCATCGTTTTTGGTTTTGGAAAAGGTGCTGTATGACATGACTAGGTGTTCGCAGGACATGGTGTTTCTCTTTTTAAAAAATAATATTTAGTTTTCAGAGTACCCTTTTGATATTCAAAACAAGACCATCTAAAAATTATTCACAAACCATTATTTAAATAACTTTCATTTTTTACTTTGCTCTTTTATTTCGGATATACATTTGTGAACGATTTTCTGACAACCTAGTTTCAAAAATATCAATTACACGCACTAAATCTCCCAACTTCGTATAACCATAATTTTTACTATCAAAAGATGATTGGTTATTGATAATCTTCCCAACATTACTTAATGATGCCCAACCGTCTTCATCACAACTATTGGCAATGGCTTCTCTTAATAAATTCATTAATGTGGTATCACATTTAAGTTCATTAGCAGTTCTCTTCCGAATTTCAGCTGGTTGAGCATTTGTCCCACTGCTTTTATCAAAACTTGCATCTAAAAATAAAAATTTGCTACATGCAGCAACCAACGATTTAGGTGTTTTATGTTCGCCAAAACCAATGACTTGTTTCCCTTCCATTTTTATTCTCATTGCTAACGGTGTGAAATCACAATCGGAAGAAACAATGCAAAAAACGTCTATTTTATCTTGAAATAATAAATCCATTACATCTATGGTCATCGCCATATCCGTTGCATTCTTACCCTTTGTATAATCAAACTGTTGAACAGGTGCTAGAGCATAATCCAATAAGACAGCTTCCCAACCTTTTAATTGTTCACTTTTCCAATTCCCATAAATTTTTCTTATCATTACTGAACCATAATTTGCAAGCTCATTAAGAATAAAATCAATTTTCCCAAAAGGTGCGTTATCCGCATCTATAAAAAGAGCGACAATAGATTGTTCAGGTATATTCTTCAATTTGTTTTCCCCCTATGTTATTTATTATTTCAGACGACCTCGTGAGGTCGTCTGAAATTCCCCTTATCAAATCTTACAAGCCCCACCAGCGCAGCCGTCATCCTGAATATCAGTCTGCGTATCGTCCGCGCCGTCGCGGGTGTTGTGGTAATACAGGGTTTTGACGCCGTATTTGTAGGCGGTCAGCAAGTCTTTGAGCATTTGTTTCATGGAAACTTTGTTGCCTTCGAATTTACCCGGATCGTAGGCGGTGTTGGCGGAAATCGCCTGATCGACGAATTTCTGCATCACGCCGACAAGTTTCAGGTAGCCTTCGTTGCCCGGAAGCTGCCACAGGGTTTCGTAGGCGTCTTTCAGGGTTTCAAACTCGGGCACGACCTGTTTCAAGATACCGTCTTTCGATGCTTTGACCGTTACCAATCCGCGCGGCGGTTCGATGCCGTTGGTGGCGTTGGCGATTTGCGAGCTGGTTTCAGACGGCATGAGTGCGGTCAGTGTAGAGTTGCGCAGACCGTATTTGACGATGTCGGCGCGCAGGCTTTCCCAGTCGCACAATAGCGGTTCGCTGCACACGGCATCCAAGTCTTTTTTGTAGGTGTCGATGGGCAGTTTGCCTTGCGAATAAACGGTTTGGTTGAACAGCGGGCATGCACCGTATTCTTTGGCAAGGTTTACCGACGCTTTAAGCAGGTAATACTGCATGGCTTCAAAGGTGCGGTGGGTCAGGCCGAGCGCGGAATCGTCGCTGTAACGGACGCCGTTTTTTGCCAGATAATAGGCGTAGTTGATAACGCCGATGCCGAGCGTGCGGCGGTTCATGGTCGCGGTACGGGCGGCTTCGACCGGATAGTCTTGATAATCCAGCAAGGCATCGAGTGCGCGCACGGTCAAATCGGCAAGCCCTTCCAGCTCGTCCATGCTGTTTAATGCGCCCAAGTTGAAGGCAGACAGGGTACACAGGGCGATTTCGCCGTTCGGGTCGTTGATGTTGTCCAGCGGTTTGGTCGGCAGGGCGATTTCCATGCACAGGTTGGACTGGTGCACGGGCGCGACGCGCGGGTCAAACGGGCTGTGCGTGTTGCAGTGGTCAACGTTTTGGATGTAGATGCGCCCTGTTCCGGCGCGTTCCTGCATCAGCGTGGAGAACAAATCGGTAGCCGACAAGGTACGCTTGCGGATATTCGGGTCTTGCTCGTATTTCGTGTAGAGACGTTCGAATTCGTCTTGATCGGCAAAGAACGCGTCGTACAGGCCGGGGACTTCGTTGGGCGAGAACAGGGTAATGTTGCCGCCTTTAATCAGGCGGGTGTACAGCAGGCGGTTGATTTGCACGCCGTAATCAAGCTGGCGGATGCGATTGTCTTCCACGCCGCGGTTGTTTTTCAACACCAACAGGCTTTCGGCTTCGATGTGCCACAAGGGGTAGAACAAGGTTGCCGCGCCGCCGCGTACGCCGCCTTGCGAGCAGGATTTAACCGCCGCTTGGAACATTTTAAAAAACGGGATGCAGCCGGTATGTTGCGCTTCGCCGCCGCGAATTTCGCTGCCTAAACCGCGAATACGTCCGGCGTTGATGCCGATGCCCGCGCGTTGGGAAACGTATTTCACAATCGCGCTGGTGGTGGCGTTGATGGAATCCAGACTGTCGTCGCATTCAATCAATACGCAGCTTGAGAACTGGCGCGTAGGCGTGCGCACGCCGCTCATAATCGGAGTCGGTAACGATACTTTAAATGTGGAAACGGCGTCGTAAAAGCGTTTGACGTAATCCAAGCGCGTCTCTTTCGGGTATTTGCTGAAGAGACACATTGCCACCAAAATGTATAAGAACTGCGGTGTTTCATAAATCTGGCGGGTCACGCGGTTCTGCACCAGATATTTGCCTTCAAGCTGCTTCACGGCGGCATACGAGAAGGTCATGTCGCGGCTGTGGTCGATATAGGCATTCAGCTCGTCAAACTCTTCGCGGCTGTAATCTTCGATGATGTGGCGGTCGTATTTGCCCGCATCGGTGAGTTTTTTAACGTGGTCGAAGAGATGCGGCGGTTCGAACTCGCCGTAGGCAATTTTGCGCAGGTGGAAAATCGCCAAACGCGCGGCGAGATATTGATAATCGGGCGTATCCTGCGAAATCAGGTCGGCAGCCGCCTTGATGATGGTTTCGTGGATGTCGTCGGTACGGATGCCGTTGTAAAACTGGATGTGCGATTTGAGCTCGACCTGCGATACGGAGACGTTTTTCAAGCCTTCCGCCGCCCAAGTAACGACACGGTGGATTTTGTCTAAGTCGAGATTTTCCAAACGTCCGTCGCGCTTGGTTACTTTCAAATCAGTCGGTGCATTCATCGTGAGCTTTCTCCATCCTGAAACACAAGATACAGTATGTATTAATATCGAGTGGCACAATATAGTGTATTTTTCGTCGCTTATCTAGTCTTGACAAGGCCGCTGTTTTGAAATCGGGCTTTTCCCAATTTTCTTTCAGACGACCTCTTTCCCTATGATTCAAGCCTTACCGCAAAGATGTGTTTTTTTGCATCAAAACCCTCATTCGGCTATGCGCTTATGAAATAAGGCAAATTCGGATTTGTGTTAAGTTTTGAAAATAAACAGCATGACAATGGATGACATATGCAACATAAAGTCGTCTGAAACGTGATAATTCATGTAGTTTATTATTTTCTCTGTTTGATAATATGTAATGGAAGATGGGTTTCGTCAAAATGCTTTAAATACCCCGCTTGCTTTTTCAGACGACCCATCCTGCCAAATTTCCTTTTTACAAAAGCCATGAATATAATGAAATGCACCCTTTAAATAAACAGGAGTCCGCCATGTTACTGAGAAAAAGCCTTCTGCCCGCCCTATCTGCAGCACTGATACTGGGTTTTGCAACCCAACCTACCGATGCAGCCACCCACAAACACCATAAGTCCCACCACACTCAAACCAAAGCCAAACAAAGCAAGCTGCATCCTGTCTGCAAAAAATATCTTGACCGTCGCGCTGCATGGTATAAATCCAAAGGCAACAAAGCCGAGCTGAAAGAAAACGTCAAAGCCCGGAAAGCCTTCCGCCAACTGCCGTATAAAGAACAACGCATCCAATGCCAAGCGGCTTATCAAGCATTTGATGATTTCGACCACGGCAAATTCCGTCGCTAAAACGGATAAAGGTCGTCTGAAAAAACCAAACTGCACCCAAAAGTTGGATATTCCATCCAAACATACGGGTGCAGTTTTTACGACCAAAGTTATGCTTCAAATAACAAACCGCATCCCATTATTTATACGGTCGCATAAGGCAACGCAGATGGAGGGCTTCTTTGCGGTATTAAACGAAATGCTCCTACCGTTCAGGAGAATTGACGGTGGACGAATATGATTGCATGGATTACTGCATATGGGAGCGTTACAGTTTGAAAGTGAAAAAAGCTGAGTCCTGTCGTATACAGAACCCAGCTTATATAGAGCGCCTAAATAGGGTTTTATGAACGTCCAAGATTTGGACGCAGCCCAGTTTTTCAGACGACCTTTTGACTGTTAAGCAAGTTTTACTCGGGAAATTAACGCTCGCTCAATGCCTGTTTCATACGGGTAATCGGTTTGATCAGGTATTGGAAGATGGTTTTTTCGCCGGTTTTAATGTCCACTGTGGCAACCATGCCCGGAATAATCGGCATGTCTTTACCGTTTTTGTCTTTCAGGGCGTTGTTCTCAGTTTGGACGATGACTCGGTAGTAAACTTGGTTGGGGTCGAGCTTCAGATCGTTGGCACGGCTTTGCATGGAGTTGCTGACGGTATCTGCGCCGACAAGGGTAACTTTGCCTTCCAATCCGCCGTAGATGGAGTAGTCATATGCGCTGACTTTGACCAGTGCAGGCTGTCCTGCGCGGACGAAGGCGATGTCTTGCGGACGGATATAGGCTTCGACAAGGAGTTTGTCGTCAACGGGGACGATTTGCATGATTTCTTCGCCCGGGTTGACTACGCCGCCGATGGTATTGATTTTGATGTTTTTGACGATGCCGCGCATGGGGGAGCGGATTTGGGAGCGGTCAACTGGGTCGGCGCGCATTGCCATGTTTTCTTTGGATTGCTCCAGCTCGGACTCGGATTGCACGAGTTCGTTGTTGGCATCTGTTCTGTAACGGTTGCGGCGTTCGGCAATTTGCAGGGTCAGATCGCTGGATTCGCGGCGCATTTTAAGGAGTTCGACTTCGGACATAACACCTTGTGCCACCATAGGCGCAGTAATGGCGATTTCGCGGTCAAGCGCCGCTTTGCTTTGTACCAGACTTTGTACGGCATCGGTCATGGCTTGGCGGCGGGCGTTATAGGCGGCGGTTTCGCGGCGGCGGAGTTCGGGGCTGACGCTGTTGGGGAACGTGAGTTTGCCGCCGTAAGCTTCGGCTTTCAGGCGGGCGATGGTGGCCTCGAGGTTTTGGACTTTGGCCTCGCTCTCGCGCAATACGGCAAGACTGCGCGTATCGTCGAGCTTCAGCAGGATTTGGTCTTTTTCGACCAAATCGCCTTCCTTAACCATCATTTGGGTAATGACGCCGGCGTCCAGACTTTGGATGACTTGTTCGCGGCTACTGGGGATAACGTTGCCGTTGCCGCGGGTTACTTCTTCGACAGTGCTGTTGTATGCCCATACGACAAAGACGACGAGCAGCAGGAAAAACAGGATGATGACCCAAAATTGGCCGCTGTGTTTTTCTTTTTGCAAGGCTGCATTCAAATCGTTAATGAGATGCAGATCTTTGGATTTAACGTTGTTTTCGCTCATAATGATGAATCTTCGGTATCTGTTTGTTGTTTTCAAAGAGGTCGTCTGAAACGCTTTCCGTTTGTGTTTTCAGACGACCTTTTCCCTTTTCGTCATGCTTGCGCCGCTTCGCCAGGCCGTTGGTTTTCCTGCGCTTGTTGTGCTGCTTTGACTTTGTTTTGCTCGTTTTGCATCAGTTTTTGCAAGACTAAATCGCGCGGGCCGTCCATAACGACTTTGCCGTTTTCCATTACGATGATGCGGTTAACGATTTGCAGCACTTGCGGACGGTGGGTCACCAAAAGCATGGTGCGGTTGCGTCCCCAGTGGGCGATCGCGTTCAATGCCATGCGTTCGGTACCTTGGTCGAGGCTGGTTGTCGGCTCGTCCAAAAGAACCACTTTGGGATCGCGCAGCGTCATGCGTGCGAGGGCGATGATTTGTTTTTGACCGCCTGACAGGCCCAAACCGTCTTCACCCAAAGGCATATCCAAGCCTCTCGGGTGGTTGCGGATGATTTGGTCCAGACCGAAACGTTTGAGTGCGGTCAGCAGGTCTTGGTCGGTAGAATAGCTGTCGGTACGCGCCAAGTCCATGTTTTCGCGCAATGTACCCAAGAAAAGGCGTGGAGACTGGCTGAACAGGAGGACTTGGTTACGCAAGAAATTCGGATCAAGTTGGCGCATATCGACGCCGTCGAGGGTTACGTTGCCTTTTTCGGTGTCGTATAGACCGCTCGCCAGCTTCAGCATGGTACTTTTACCGCTGCCGATACGTCCGAGAATACCGACTTTTTCACCGGGTCGGATGTTGATGCGTAACTCGTCAACTGCGTTGTTGCTTTCGTTTTTGTATTTGAACGTTACGTTTTCAAAGGCGATATTGCCTTGAACGTTATCCAAAGTAATGTATTTGCGTTCGGGGCTGCGTTCGATTGGACGGGAAACAATGTCGTTCACGCCTCTTAACGCCAGCTTCGCCTGTTGGAAGCGGGTAGCAAGGCCGGCAACTTGAGCCAACGGCGCCAACGCGCGGCCGGACAGAATAACGGAGGCAATCAACGCACCCATGGTAATCCGTTCCGCATGGTTGTCGGCATGAATCAGATAGGTACCGACAACGACCAAAAAGACAGTATTGAGCTGCTGCATGGCAACGGCGAAGTTGACCATGAAGTTGCTGGTATCTTTTACTTTGATGGATGAAGCGGAGGTTTTGGCGGTGTATTCATCCCAGCGTTGTTGCGCCCATGAAGTCGCGTTGTTGGTTTTCAGGGTTTCGATGCCTTCAATGGCTTCTACGGCAAGGCCTGAACGTTGCGAACTTTCTTTCATGGATTCGTTAATGTGGCGCGACAAAGGGCGTTGGACGATGAAGCCGACAATGACGACAATCGGAATAATCGCCAAAGGAACCAAAGCCAGTTTGCCGCCGACTATCGAAATAACAAAGATAAACAGCAACAGGAACGGCAAGTCCACCAAAGTCAACAGGCTCGCGCTGGTCATGAATTCGCGTACGGATTCAAATTCGCGCAGGTTGTTGGCGTATGAGCCGGACGAAGCGGGTCGGTCGGCAAGACGCAATGCCATCACGCGGCGGAACAAGGCGGAGCTGATAATCAGGTCGGCCTTTTTACCGGCGATGTCGGTCAAATGGCCGCGTATCATCTTGGCGGCAAATTCGAACAAAATGGCGAGGACAACGCCGATACTCAAAACCCACAGGGTTTCATAGGCTTGGTTGGGAATGACGCGGTCGTACACGTTCATGACATACAACGAGCTGACCAAGGCGAGGAAGTTGATGATGACGGTCGCCAAAATCACTTGATAGTAATAGCTGCGGAAACGCCAAATGACTTTCCAAAACCATGCTTTGGGGAGGTGGTATTCAGGCAGTTCGGAACGCGTGTCCGCCGCCATTTTGGGCTTGATAAACCAGCAGTAACCCAGATACAGACCGGAAAGCTGGTCATGATCAAGCTGCTGCTCCAAGCCATCTACCTGACGGATATGATATTTCCTGTTCCGACCCGAACCTTCGATATTGGTAATGACGGCAGCCTCTTCGTTGTGAAGAATGATCATCACAGGAACGGCAAGCGATGGAATATCTTCCAGATTACGCTTGGACAATGTGTTTTCGAAGCCGTGGCTGCGTAAGACTTCAACTAGGGAATGATAGTTGACATTGAGTTTTTTATCCCGCACCACCTCTGCCGTCAGCGCGGCTTCTGACACAGGCGCCCCTAAGAGACGGGTAACCAACACAATATGTTCGATGATTGCTTTCATGATAATTCGCGTAATGAGTAATGATGTTAAGATTTTATGTTATTGCTTCAAGCCTGCCCAATTCGCCATTTGCGCCTGCGCAGCCAGATAATCCAACGCGGCATCGCGGAAGTCGTTGCGCGCCGAAATGTTTTCCTGCTCGATGCTGGACAATTCATTGTATGCGCCCAAAACGTCGGTCAGCGTGCGGCGGGCGATTTTGAATTGCAGCTCGTAAGTTTTAACCACGTCTTTTTGAGCGGCAACATGTTGCGCGGCAATATCGGCACGGCGTTCGCTCTCGCGCATGTCGATTTCGGCGGTTTGAGTTTTCTCGGTAATATCACGCATAATCTGCTCGGATTTCGACTCGGCGGCAATCAGTGCATCAGCATTTTTCTGCACATTATGGCGCGCGGCAATGTCCAAGACATTCCATGCCACATTTAAATAAAGCTGTCTGTTGTCGCGGTTCGCATTACCTTCCAGATTCACGGCAGGTAGGCGTTCTGCTTTAGAAACGTCCAAATCTGCCTTCACGCTGTCGCGTTCTGCCACCTGCGCCCGATAGGAAGGATTGGTGTTGTTATCGGCGGTTTTGAAACGGCGGACCAATGATTCCGCGCTGTCGTTGGCAAACGGATCTTCCAAATCCTCTGCCGTCAACTGCCGTCCGGTGTAGCGGGACAGACGGCTTAACG
>CALDNV010000114.1:0-19306 GCA_937914605.1 uncultured Neisseria sp. | reverse complement strand
ATCTGGACGGCAGCTTCAAGCCCGTTACGCCGTTCAGACGACCCCTATTTAAGATTGATATGTATAAGTTCCTCCCTATTGTCCACGTTTTGTCCAGACTGGGGCTGCTGTTTTCCATGGTGCTCGCAGTACCGACGTTGATGTCGTATTTTTTTCTGGACAACGCGTTTCCGGCGTTTGCCTACACGGCTTTGGCAACGACGCTGACTTCTTGCGCGGTTTGGCTGATGACCTTCCATTTCCGCCGCGAGCTGCGCCCGCGCGACGGGTTTACGTTGGTTTTGATGTTGTGGCTGGCGTTTGCGCTGGTGGCGGCGATGCCGATTTATATTCACATCCCGGGCATCAGTTTTACCGATGCGTTTTTTGAGGCGATGTCCGGACTGACGACGACGGGCGCGACGGTCATGACGAGTTTGGACACGCTGGCTCCGTCGGTGAATTTTTGGCGGCATATGCTCAACTGGCTGGGCGGCATGGGTATCATCGTGCTGGCGGTCGCGATTCTGCCTATGCTGGGCGTGGGCGGAACGCAGCTCTTCAAGGCTGAAATTCCGGGGATGGACAAGGAAAGTAAGATGGCACCGCGCATTTCGCAGGTGGCAAAGAAACTTTGGTTCTTCTACACGATGACGACGGCGGCGGCTTTTCTGACGCTGCATTTTGCGGGGATGAGCTGGTTTGACGCGCTTTGCCACGCGATGTCGGCGGTGTCGCTAGGCGGTTTTTCGACACACGATGCCAGCATCGCTTATTTTGATTCGTTGACCGTCGAATGGGCGATCATGTTTTTTACGCTTTGGGGCGGTGTGAATTTCGCCACGCATTTCACGGCGCTGACACGGCGTTCGCTCAAATCTTATTGGCAGGACGAGGAATGCCGCGTACTGCTGGTGCTGCTGGCGGGCAGTATTTTGATGTCGGCGGTGTATCTGTGGCAGAAGGATTTTTATGCAACCTTTTGGGATTCGCTGCGTTTTGTCAGCTTCAACTTTGTCTCCATCGGGCTGGCAAGCGGTTTTTCCAACACGGATTTCGCGCAATGGCCGCTGATCGTGTCGCTGTGGATGTTTTTCCTGTCCAACCTGTTGGCAAGCTCCGGCTCTATGGGCGGCGGCATTAAAAACGTGCGGGCGTTGGTCTTGTTCAAATTCAGCCTGCGCGAGATGATGATTCTGCTGCACCCGAAAGCGGTGCGCACGGTCAAGGTCAACGGGCGCATGATTCCCGACCGCATGGCGCTGACGGTGATGGCGTTTATTTCGATTTATTTCATGACGACGATTGTGTTCAGCTTTTTGCTGATGGCAAGCGGGATGGAATTTATCTCCGCCTTCACCGCCGTCATCGCGTGTATCACCAATGCAGGCCCGGGCTTGGGCGAGGTCGGACCGGCGGGCAGCTATGCGGTATTGAGCGATGTGCAGAAATGGCTGTGTTCTGCCGTGATGCTGCTGGGCCGCTTGGAGATTTTTACGGTGTTGATTTTGTTGACACCGGCTTATTGGAAAAAATAAAGACAGGTCGTCTGAAAACGGATTTTGGGTTTTCAGACGACCTTTTTGTTATCAGGTTTGCCGCATTCTGACGGATGCGTGCAAAGCGGCAAGCCCTAGAAAGAAGCGGCTCTACGTTAACCCACAACATCAAAACAAAAAAGCAAAGGAAAGTACGATGGATATTCTTACCCGCCTGCAAAACTTGCCGCCGAGCAAGTTTCATTACAGGCTTTTGGTGCTGGTCGGTATCGGCTGGCTGTTTGACGCGATGGATACGGGGCTGGTGTCGTTTATCCTGCCCGAGCTGGGCAAAGACTGGTCGCTTGCGCCTGCGCAATTGGGCTGGATTGTCAGCATCTCTTTTGTCGGCATGGCATTGGGTGCGGTCATCAGCGGCTGGTTTGCCGACCGCTTCGGCAGGAAAACCGTTTTTGCGGGGACGATGGCGGTGTACAGCGTGGCAACCGGTTTATGCGCGTTTGCACCCAATCTGTCCGCGCTTTTATTTTTTCGCTTTTTTGTCGGCGTCGGACTGGGCGGGCAGCTTCCCGTCGCAGTGTCGCTGGTCAGCGAATACGCGCCGCCGAAAGTACGCGGTCGCTTTATCGTACTGCTGGAAAGTTTTTGGGGCTTGGGCTGGCTTGCCGCCGCTTTGGTGTCGTATTTCTTTATTCCGCAAACCGGCTGGCACAGCGCCTTTTTAATCGGCGCGCTGCCGATTTTGTATGTGCCGATGGTGTTGAAATTCATACCTGAATCCGTACCCTACCTGCTCTCGCAAGGCAAAACGGACGAAGCGCACCAGCTGGTCAGCCGCTTGGAAAAGGAAGCGGGCATAACGCCTGCCGCGACAGCCATAGCGCCGCCGCAACAGCAAAAACAGCGCATCCGTTTCATACAACTATGGCAACAGCCTTTCGCACGGCGCACGCTGATGCTGTGGTTGGTTTGGTTCGGCATCGTCTTTTCCTATTACGGCATTTTTACTTGGCTGCCGAAACTCTTGGTCGAACAAGGCAATACGGTGGTCAAAACCTTTGAATATGTGCTGGTGATGATTGTCGCGCAACTGCCCGGCTACATCGCGGCGGCGGCATTGGTGGAAAAAATCGGACGCAAAGCGACTTTGGCGGGCTTTCTCGCCGCCTGTGCCGTCTGCGCGTGGTTTTTCGGGCAAAGCAGTAGCGCCGCCGAAGTCATGGCATGGGGCAGCCTGATGTCGTTCTTCAACCTCGGCGCATGGGGCGTTTTATACACCTACACGCCCGAACTCTACCCTCTCCGCTTCCGGGCCTTCGCCTCCGGCTGGGCGGGCGCAATCGGGCGCATCGGCGGCATCCTCGCGCCTATGGTGGTCGCCAAAATGGTCGGTGACAGCAGCGGATTCGGCAATATTTTCATGATGTTCGCCGGCGTGATGATGCTGATTGTATTGGTGATTTTGGCTTTAGGCGAAGAAACCAAAGGCAGGACGCTGGAAGACATCAGCGGGTAAATGCCGTTTTGCCCGTTGATGAATGATGTATAGCAAACATACTTAACTTTAAATACAGCATGTCATCAAATTCCGTCATTCCCGCGCAGGCGGGAATCCATCGTAAAACTTAAGAAACCCTAATTTGAAAAACAGTTTCTGAAATTCAAAAATGGATTCCCGCCTACGCGGGAATGACGGGGTCGGAAGCCCTGAAGTATCGAAAGTTAATTATGTTTGCTATAAAAGGCTGTCTGAATGGTTTTCAGACGGCCTTTATCTTTAAACAACCGAAAAACGGCGTGATTTCTTCGACGGTTTCAATAAACAGCCCTGCCTCGGCAAGCAATTTTTCCAGTTCGGCGAGGGAGCGGAAGCGGTATTCCGGCGGAGTGTTTTCCTGCATTTCCCGCCAAGTGTAGATGTGGTTTTCAAGCAGATAGGGTTTGATTTGCCGTTCGTAAACCTCGTGCGGGACGGTGTGTTCCAGCAGATAACGGTACACGCGGTCAAACTTGGCCGCATCCTGTCCGGCGTCAAACAGTATCAGCTCGTCCGCCATCAGCCACTCTCCGTCAGGCTTCAAGAGACGGCGTATGGTTTTCAAGGCCTGCGGCAGTCTGTCCGGCGGGATTTGGTGCAGGAACAGGGAAGTCAGTACCGTATCGGCGGCATACCTAGGCAAGTCTTCCTGCCCGATTTCACCCTCTACCAACCTGATTTCCGAATGCCCCGCCCAAGTCTGTCGGGCGGCGGCCAAGTTGGCTGCATCCGCGTCGATTCCGACAATATCCGCGTATTGTCCGACAAACGGCGCAAACGATTTTCCCGTACCGCAGCCCAAGTCTGCCAGGCTGCCACCTTTGCGGGACGACAGGCGGTACAGCGTCTGCGCCAGCAGCGGGGTCGATTCGAAGGTATCGCGCCCGTCGGGCATGATTGTGCGTTCCACATAGCGGGACAGGGTTTGCGTCCATTGTTGTGCCTGGCTGTCCATGACCGGCTCCTTAAAAAAACGGATAGACTTTGGTTTCAGGCCGTCTGAAAAGACGTCCTACTCCGCCCAAATTACCGTTTCCGACGCATCGCGGCGCGGTTTCGGGTTAATGTCGCGCACACGGTAGCCGAAGGTTGCGGCGACGGATAAGCCGTAATGTTCAGGGTCGAGCAATCCGGCTTCGGCAAGGATGTTTTCCACCGCGGCATATTCCATGCCTTCGATGGCGCAGGAATCGATGCCGAGCATCGCCGCGCCGGTAAGCATATTGCCCAGCGCGATGTAGGTTTGCTTGCTTGCCCAGTCAAACAGGGCGCGTTCGTCGTCGGCGATGGGCATATCGTGGGTTTGGAAACGGCGGTAACGTTCAAATGCGCCCGCCCGTTCTTCGGCGGTCAGACCGCGTCTGTCCATCAATTCTTCAAAAGCGGGGCTGTCGTAGCGGGCGTGTTTTCGAGCCAACAGGAAAACGACGTGGCTGGCATCCGAAATGGAAGCCTGCATCCCCCAGGCGAAGGGTTTGATTTTTTCGCGCAATGCCGTGTTCTGCACGACCACAAACTGCCACGGCTCGCAGCCGACGGAGCTGGGCGAGAGCCGCCCGAAATCAAGAATAGCGGCAAAATCTTCGGCACTGATTTTGCGCGCAGGGTCGTAGTAGCGGACGGAAACGCGGCGTTTGAAAACTTCGAGGGCTTGTTCGCGGGTCAGTATCATGATGATTCCTTTGATTGAGTATGGAAGGGGCTTCCTTTCGGACAATCAGAATGGTCAAACGTTCGCAAAGATTGCAACACCAGCGGCAGCGGAACCGTTTGACGGTTGTGTGCAGAAAGGTAGGCGGCGTTAATCAGCCCCAGTGATTTCAAGCCTTCGCGCCCATCGACAATAGGCTCGGCTTTGCCGCGCAATACATCGACAACGTTCTGATAATACAGCGGATGTCCGAAACCGTACACCGACGTGGTTTCGTAATTGGCGGTTTTGACCTGCTCGTCGTAATCGCGCTCGTCGGCAAAATTCCATTCCTGAATTTCGTTTACCGCCATGCCGCCGATGCGTACCGTGCCGGTTTCGCCCAAAATGGTAATCGAGCCTTCGAGGTTTTTCGGATAGGTGCACATGGTTACCGCCATCGAACCGAGCGTGCCGTCGCACCAACGGAGGTTCATCACGCCCGTGTCTTCGGCTTCAATTTTTCGGTGGGTCGCAATCATCGCCTGCACTTCCGCTACCGGGCCGATGAGCCATTCCATCAAATCGACGTAGTGGCTGGCTTGGTTCATGAACGCGCCGCCGTCCATCTTCCAAGTGCCGCGCCAACCGCCCCCTTGGTCGTAATACGACTGCGGGCGCGTCCAAAAAACATTCAAATGCACCATATAGATTTTGCCGAAGCGTTGTTCTGCGACCGCGCGTTTGAGCAGTTGCAGCGTGGCGTTGAGGCGGTTTTGTTTTACGACAAACAAGCGTTTGCCCGCCTTATCAGCGGCTTCGACCATGCGCTCACCGTCAGTAAAACAGGTTGCCATCGGTTTTTCGGTGACGACGTGAAAACCCGCTTCCAACGCCTCAACCGCCTGTTCGGGATGCAAGCCGGAAGGCGTGGTGATGACGATTACGTCGGCATCGGTTTCCGCCAACATTTCCGTATAGCGGGCATAGCCTTTCGCCCCGGTGCGCTTGACCGCCGCTTCAAGCGCGGCAGGATCGATGTCGCACACGGCAACGAGTTCGCAATCTTCTTGCAATACTTCAAACGAGCCGAAATGGTTGTTGGAAATACGGCCGCAGCCGACTAAGGCGAATTTGATTTTGCGGTTTTGAATGGTTTCAGACATTTTCAGACGACGTATATAGTTATAAAAAACGGAAAAAGATTATAGATAAATCAGCCCTCAACCGATACCTAAAATCATGAAAAATTTGACGGGGCGGCAAGATATGGGTGTGCTTTCCGCCGTCGGCCCTTTCCTTTCAAACTCAGGCTGATATGAAGTTAATTTACAACAAATGCGTATCGTGGTTTATAATCCTATTCTTACGAAACAGGGGTGCTGCCTGACACTCAGGCGGCTGAGAAATACCCTTTACACCCGATCGGGATAATACCTGCGTGGGGAGTTTTCACGGATTCTGTCTTTCAGACGGCTTTTTTTGATATTGAGGCCGTCTGAAAAAGCAAAACGCTCCTGTTTCTTCTTTTCAAACGAGAAAACAGGAGCATTTTTTATGACTACGCCAAAGAAAACCGCCAAAACTTCCGGCAACGAAGCGCGCGAGCTTGCCGACTTGAGCGAAGACATCGGCATCCGCTTCAAATATCCGAACTCGGAGCGCGTGTATCTGCAAGGCAGCCGCAACGACATCCGCGTGCCTTTGCGCGAAATCCGTCAGGATGACACCTACACGGCGCAAGGTACGGAAGCCAATCCGCCGATTCCCGTCTATGACACCAGCGGCGTGTACGGCGATCCGGCGGCGCACATCGACCTGAAACAAGGTTTGCCGCACGTCCGCACCGCATGGCTGGACGAACGCGGCGATACCGAAATCCTGCCCAAGCTCTCCAGCGAATACGGCATCGAACGCGCACACGATCCGCAAACCGCCCATCTGCGCTTCAACCAAATCACCCGCCCGCGCCGTGCGAAAAGCGGCAGCAACGTAACCCAGCTCCACTATGCGCGCCAAGGCATCATCACGCCCGAAATGGAGTTTGCCGCCATACGCGAACGCATGAAGCTGGACGAACTTTTCAGACAGCCCGAATACGCCAAGCTCTTGAAACAGCACGCAGGGCAAAGTTTCGGCGCGAACATCCCGACCCATCCCGACCAAATCACCCCCGAATTCGTGCGCCGAGAAATTGCCGCCGGACGCGCAATCATCCCCGCCAACATCAACCACCCCGAACTCGAACCGATGATTATCGGCCGCAACTTCCGCGTCAAAATCAACGGCAACTTGGGCAATTCCGCCGTAACCTCCAGCCTGACCGAAGAAGTCGAAAAAATGGTGTGGTCGCTGCGTTGGGGCGCAGACACGATTATGGATTTGTCCACAGGCGCGCACATCCACGAAACGCGCGAATGGATTATCCGCAACGCGCCCGTTCCCATCGGTACCGTGCCTATTTACCAGGCTTTGGAAAAAACCGGCGGCATTGCCGAAGATTTGACTTGGGATTTGTTCCGCGACACCTTAATCGAGCAGGCGGAACAAGGCGTGGACTATTTCACCATACACGCGGGCGTGTTGCTGCGTTATGTGCCGATGACCGCCAACCGCCTCACCGGCATCGTATCGCGCGGCGGCTCCATCATGGCGAAATGGTGCCTTGCCCACCATCGGGAAAACTTCCTCTACACACATTTCGACGAAATCTGCGAAATCATGAAAGCCTACGACGTATCGTTCAGCCTCGGCGACGGCCTGCGCCCCGGCTGCATTGCCGATGCCAACGACGAATCCCAATTTGCCGAGCTGCACACCTTGGGCGAATTGACCGCCAAAGCGTGGGAACACGACGTACAAGTCATGATCGAAGGCCCCGGCCATGTGCCGTTGCAACGCGTCAAAGAAAACATGACCGAAGAGTTGCAACACTGCTTTGAAGCGCCTTTCTACACACTCGGCCCGCTTGTTACCGACATCGCCCCCGGCTACGATCACATCACCTCTGGCATAGGCGCGACCAATATCGGCTGGTACGGCACAGCCATGCTCTGCTACGTTACCCCGAAAGAGCATTTGGGCCTGCCCGACAAAGAAGACGTGCGCACCGGTATCATCACCTACAAACTCGCCGCCCACGCCGCCGACCTCGCCAAAGGCTGGCCGGGCGCACAGTTGCGCGACAACGCCCTGAGCAAAGCGCGTTTCGAATTCCGCTGGCGCGACCAATTCCGCCTCAGCCTCGACCCCGAACGCGCCGAGAGCTTCCACGACGAAACCTTGCCCGCCGAAGGCGCGAAAATCGCCCACTTCTGCTCGATGTGCGGCCCCAAATTCTGCTCGATGAAAATCACGCAGGAAGTGCGCGATTACGCCGACAAGCAAAAAGCCCAGCGGCAGGGCATGGAGGAAAAAGCGGTCGAGTTTGTGAAGAAAGGGGCTGAGATTTACAGTTGATAAAAAGGTCGTCTGAAAAGTTTTCAGACGACCTTTTTCTATTTCCTGAACTCTTCCCTGACGATGTCGAGCCAAGCCCTGAGCGCGGGGGTGGGACGCTGGTGTTTTTTCCACGCCATCGTCAGTTGCCAGCGGATTTCGGGTTCGGTCAGCGGGACGGCGGCGAAGGTTTCGGGGTTGATTTTGCGGGCGTAGTATTCGGGCAGAAGAGCGATACCCATATGGTGCGCCACCATGTCGGCGAGCAGGTCCCATTGTCCGGTGCGGCAGACGACGTTGGGGGTGAAGCCTTGGCTGCGGCAGGCGTTTTGGATGGTTTCGTTGAGGGAAAACCCTGAGCCGAACAGGATAAAAGGTTCGTGTTGCAGGCTTTTGAGGCTGAGGGCGGCATGGCGGGCTTGGGCGCGCGGCATGAGGACAACGAGCGGGTAGTCGCAGAGGGTAATGCTGTCGAAGTCTTCGTGGACGGGGGCGAGCAGTTGTCCGGCGTCAAGTTCGTTGTTGCGCAAGGATTGCTCGATTGCGAGCGAACCTTGTTCGAGGAAGGTCAGTTCGATGCCGGGCCATTGGCGGCGGAAGCGGAACAGGGCGTTGCTGAGCAGGTCGCTGCCGAGCAGTGCCAAACCCAGCCGCAGCGTGCCGCTTTTGATGTGGCGGTAGCCGTCGATGCGGGCGAGCAGCAGGTCGCGTTCGTGCAGGAGGTTCAGCGCGTGGCGGTACACTTCTTGGCCGATGGGCGTAGTGGCGACTTGTCGTTTTTTGCGGCCGTTCTCTTTAACCAGCAGCGGCACACCCAGCTCTTCTTCCAATGCCTGTATGGTTTTGCTGACGGTGGGCTGGGTCAGGTTGAGCGCGGATGCGGCGGCAGAGAAACTTTGCAGGCGCACGAGTTCGGCAAAGCAGTGCAGGCTTTTGAAGTCCATTATTCCTCTTTTGCATGATTTTGATGCAGATAATTCATATTATGCGCAAACCGCGTCCTTATAATCAAGCCTTCGTTTTGGATTACGGATTGATAAACCTTATGGATACGCTGACGCGATTTTTTCAGACGACCTTGCAGCTTGCCGTAGTCGGCTTGGTGTGGCTGGCGTCGGATTTGATGGTGCGCTTTGCCCATCTGCCTGTTTCTTCGGGCGTATTAGGGCTGTTTTTGATGCTTGCGCTGCTGGGTTTGGGCGTAATTAAAACCGGCATGGTCGAGCGCGGCGCAAAATGGGTGTTGGGCGAGTTGGTGTTTTTCTTTATTCCGATTATGGTTTCCGTATTGCAATACCGTGATTTGCTTCTTTCCGAAGGTTGGCGGCTGGTGCTGACGATTGCGGTCGGTACCGCGCTGGTGATGATCAGCACGGCATTGACGCTGAATTTCTGCTACCGCTGGAAACGCCGCCTGTATAAAAAACTGCACGCCTGATAGGGAACAAAAATGGATTACGCCGCGCTCGCCTGCTTCGCTTGGACCTGCTTCGCCTATTTTGTGGCGAAAAAAATCTACCGCAAAAAACCGCTGATGATTTTCTCGCCCGTCGTTACCGTCTCGGTCAGTACCATCGTCCTGATGCTGCTTTTGGGCATTTCCTACGACACTTACCACAAATACACGCAAGGTATCGTTTTCCTGCTCACGCCGGTAACGGTCGCCTTCGCCATCCCGATTTATGAAAACCGCGAAGTCATCCGCCGCCAGCTTCCCATCCTGTCAATAGCGATTATGGTCGGCATGTTCGTCGGCGTTGCCAGCGCGTTTTTGATGGGCAATATGTTCCACTTCGACAGCGAAGTCACCAACAGCCTGATGGCGCGCTCGATTTCCACGCCGTTTGCCGTCGTATTGGCAAGTGAAATCCACGGCTCGGCATCGCTGGTGTCGCTGTTCACCATCATCACCGGCTTCGTCGGCATGATATTCGGCGATTTGTTTTTGGCGTTTACACGCATCCGTTTCCACACCGCCAACGGCGTCGCACTGGGCAACGCCGCCCACGGCTTCGGCACTTCCCGTGCCGGACAACGCCACGAAACCGAAGGCGTGATGGCGAGCCTGACCATGATTTTGGCGGGGTTGTTTATGGTTATCATCGGGCCGAGCATGGTGCATTTGGTGATTTGGCTGATGAGCTGAACGGCAGTTTTATAGTGGATTAACTTTAAACCAGTACGGCGTTGCCTCGCCTTGCCGTACTATCTGTACTGTCTGCGGCTTCGTCGCCTTGTCCTGATTTAAATTTAATCCACTATACAAAGGTATTGGAAACGTCGTCTGAAAAGCTGTTTGCAGGTTTTCAGACGACCTTTTTTCGAGTTGGCCGCGGATATAAACGTTGACAATGACAAAATATTAATACTATGCTGAAGTATTACTCACTAGCGGATATATTATGCAAACAACTCATCCGAACTCATCCCTCCGTCTCAACATCATCGGTACAGGCAAAGGACTGCCTTCGCGGCTGGTTCCTTCCACCGAAATCGACGCCCTGCTCGGCATCAAAGAAGGACGTACCGAAAAACTCAGCGGCTTGGCGCAACGCTACTTTCTGGCGGACGACGAATCTGCCGATGCGATGCAGCTTCAAGCCGCAAAAAATGCGCTGGCGGCGGCAGGCATCACGATTGACGATGTGGATTGCGTCATCAACGCTTCGGGCATCGACCGTCAATGCATTCCCTTCAACGCCGCGCATACATTACGGCTGCTGAAGCCCGCGCACCCGATTGCCGCATTCGACGTCAATATGACCTGTTTGTCGTTCTTACGCAGCTTGGATTTGGCGGATTCGCTGTTACACAAATATCCCACCATTTTATTGATCAGCTGTGATGTCGCCTCTGTCGGCTTGGACTGGAACGATTTTCACAGTTCGACCATTTTCGGCGACGGCGCGGCGGCGGCGGTCATCAGGTCGTCTGAACGCGGCGGCGTACTGACAAGCAAATTCGAGGTACATCCCGAAGGCTACGAATTCTGCACCATTCCTGCGGGCGGCTATGAAAACCACCCGTCCAAACATCCCGAAAGCTATGTCTCCCAAGCGTATTTCCACATGAACGGCAAAAAGCTCTACAAACTTGCCGCCGAAGCCATACCCGGCTTCTTGGATGAAACGTTGGCGCAGGCGGATTTGACGTTGGCAGACATAGACTGGATCGTTCCGCATCAGGCAAGCCGCGGCGCTTTGCAACACATCATCAGTCGTCTGAAACTCGATCCTGCCAAAATCGTCGATATTTTCAATACCCACGGCAACCAAATCTCCGCCTCCATCCCCTCCGCGCTGCACCACCTGCTGACCGACTTCCCCGTCCGATCCGGCGATAAAGTTTTGCTGTTTGGCACATCCGCAGGCGTGGGCTTGGGCGCCTTGGTTTGGGAAAAACCATGAAAAAGGCCATCGTCACCGGCGCGACCGGCGGACTGGGGCGCAACCTTGTGCAGACGCTGCTTGCCCAAGGCTGGCAGGTAGCCGCCTGCGGGCGCAATGCCGAAATCGGCAAAATGCTGGATACGGAATTTCACGCCTTCGATTTGTCCGACCGCAATCAGACCCTGAAGGCGTTTTCCAATGCCGATATCGTGTTCCATTGCGCCGCGCTGTCCTCGCCGTGGGGGCGCTACGAAGATTTCTACCGCGCCAACGTGACTGCCACGCAAAATGTCTTAGCGGCGATGCGGCAGCACCATATCGGCAAGCTGATACATGTTTCCACACCCAGCATCTATTTCGACTACCTCGACCAGCACAAAGTCCCCGAAACCTTTATTAGCCGCCACTTCGTCAACGACTACGCCTACACCAAATTCCTTGCCGAACAAGAAGTCGCCGCCGCCACCGACCTCTCCAGCGTCATCATCCGTCCGCGCGGCATTTTCGGCGAATACGATACCGCCGTCCTGCCGCGCCTGCTCAAAATCTCCGAAAAAGGCTTTCTGCCGCTGATTCGGCGCAGCGGCCGCGAAGCAGGCGGCGCATTAGTGGACGTGACCTACGTCGGCAACGTCGTCCATGCCCTTCTGTTGGCAGCTAAAGCCGATGTGCCCCGCGCCATGCCGTTCAACATCACCAACGGCGAGCCGCAGACCATCGCCGCACTCTACCGGCAAATCATCGATACCCTGCATCTCGGATGTCGTCTGAAACCCGTCTCCTACCGCCTGATTGACAGCGTTGCCCGCCTAATGGAAACGCAGGCGCGGCTGACCCGTTCCTTTCGCGAACCCCTCGTCACCCGTTACAGCATAGGCACGATTTCCTTCGACCAAACCCTAGACATCAGCCGCGCCCGTTCGCTGCTCGGCTACGAACCCCAAATCAGCGTTGCCGACGGACTGCGGCAATACGCCCGCTCCTTGAAAGGCTGAAGCTATGGACATCCGTTTCTACCACACCGGCTACTGCACCCATCCCGAATGTATGGTCGAACGGGGCGGCAGCCTGCGTAAAGCAGCCTTTCCCGCCATGACCGCCCACATCACCCACCAAGGCGGCAACCTGTTGTTCGATACCGGCTACGCGCCCCGCTTTTTCCAAGCCTGCCGCCGATTTCCCGAGAAATTTTACGCGCTGACCACGCCCGTCACCCTCAGCCAACCGACCATACGCGAGCGTTTGGGCGATGCCGCGCACGACATCAACCAAATCTTCCTCTCCCACCTGCACGCCGACCATATTGCCGGCCTCAAAGACTTCCCCGACGCAGAAATCATCCTTTCCCGCGCCGCCTACGATTTTGTTTACCGTACCGACAAACCCGAAAGCCTGACCAACCGCATCATCGAAGTCAAACAAGGCTTCCTGCGCGAGCTGTTGCCCCAAGACCTGCCACAGCGCGCCCGCTTTATCGAAGATATGCCCGAAGTCCGCCTTGACGAAGCGTTTTACCCGTTTGAACAAGGCTACCGCATCCGTGCCGATTTGATTGCCGTCGCCCTGCCCGGCCATGCCGCCGGACAATACGGGCTGATAGCCGGAGAATTTTTCCTGATTGCCGACGCCGTTTGGCGGTTTGCGACCATCAGCCACAACCGCCGCCCCAACCCCCTTACCGGCCTTATCGCACAAAACCGCACCGCCGTCCAAGCCACCATAGACCGCCTGCAAGACCTCCACCGCCGCAACCGCGAAATCATCCTCGTTCCCAGCCATTGCGAACCCACCTTGCGGCGATTGGGCATGGAAGGTTTGGATTAAAGCAGGTCGTCTGAAAACCCGACGAGCAAAGCCCCTCAACTGCACAAAAGAACACACCATGAAACCTTCAAAATGGCAAATCCTCAAATCCTTTTTCCACACACGAAACTACACGGAACGCGCCGCCCTTGAAGCACACCAGCAAAAACAGCTTAACCGCCTTTTAACAAACCACAACAGCCGCTTCTACCCCCACAGCGCCAAGCTGCAAGACTACCCCGTTATCAACAAACGCATCTTCATGCAGCATTTCACCGACATCAACGCCTACGGCATCAGCGAAAAAGACGCCCTCTCCGTCGCGCTCAAAGCCGAAGAAAGCCGCGACTTCAGCCCCGTTTTTCAGACGACCTCGGGCAAAGAAATCACCGTCGGGCTTTCCTCCGGCACCAGCGGCAACAGGGGTATTTTCCTCGTTTCCCCCGAAGAGTCCGCCCTTTGGGCAGGCTATATGCTCAAACGCATGCTGCCCCGCCCCTACCTCGCCCGCCACAGCATTGCCTTCTTCCTGCGTGCCAACAGCAACCTCTACACCGCCGTTAAAAGCCCGCTGATACGCTTTGAGTTTTACGACCTGCTCGAAGCCTTGGACGCGCACATCCCAAGGCTCAACGCGCAAAAGCCCACCATCCTCATCGCCCCCGCCCAAGTATTGCAGCAGCTTGCCCGACACCCCGACCTCGCCATATACCCCAAAAAAATCATCTCCGTTGCCGAAGTCTTAGAACCGCAAGTCAAAATCCGCATCGAACAACGCTTCGGCACACCGGTTCACCAAATCTACCAATGCACCGAAGGCTTCCTCGCCCACACCTGCGCCCACGGCAACCTGCATCTGAACGAAGACATGGTCTATATCGAAAAAGACTGGATAGACCGCGAAAGCGGCCGCTTCGCCCCCATCATCACCGACTTCAACCGCAAAAGCCAACCCGTCATCCGCTACCGCCTCGACGACGTTTTGATTGCCAACGACGCTCCCTGTCCCTGCGGCAGCGCATTCGCCCGCATCAGCGCCATCGAAGGACGCTGCGACGATATCCTCGACGCACGCACGGCAAACGGCGAACCTTACGCCCTCTACGCCGACTTCATCCGCCGCGCCATGATTTCAGACGACCTCATCCAAGAATACCGCGTCGAGCAACACGGCAAAGCCCTGCATATTTTCCTCACGCCCGACACAGAGCAAACCCGCGCTGCCGCCACACGCAACCTAGACCGCCTGTGGCAGACGCTGCAACTTCGCCCCTTCGATTACGTTTTCCAAACGGAACAAACCCGCCCCCTGCACCAAAAACGCCGGCGCGTGACGAAAATTTCCCCGTATAGCGAAAATCCGTAATTGTTTTAATGCGTTATCTTTCCAAGCAAAGACAAAAAGGGTCGTCTGAAAAATTTCAGACGACCCTTCCAGTAAAAAGAAAAACGCCATACCCGACCTTACCTTCCTATAGTGGATTAAATTTAAATCAGGACAAGGCGACGAAGCCGCAGACAGTACAAATAGTACGGCAAGGCGAGGCAACGCCGTACTGGTTTAAATTTAATCCACTATACTTTCCGTAATACCTGTCATGTTAAACTTGCAGTAACGCCCAACACTCTTTCAGACGACCTAAACCTTATGCGCCACCTTATCCCCCTCTTCTTCCTGTCATTTCCGTTAGCAGCCTATGCAGGCGGTGATTTTTCAAAAGCCCAAGTTCTCAGTATTGTAGGCAGCCACGGTTACTATCGAATTTCCGTCCGCCAAATAGAACGCCCAATTTATAACGATGGATGTACGACATACAATATCCGTATTACCCCTCCTAGAAAAACCTTTTGGAATCTGTTTGGTCTGGGACGATCCGACGACCATCCCACCGCCGAACAAACACAAGCTGCTGCCGCAGTGTTAAAACAGTATGCTGCCAATCAGCAACCGCTAGAAATCGGCTATTTGGGCGGCGGACTGTATCCCGATCCTCGACAAAAATGCCTTTATCACGGTACTGGGATGAGGTTTGATGCACCGGACTATTTAGCCGTACGCCAAGACGGACGCCTGAATCTATATCCTTATCTGACCAAACCATAAATACATCCCCGCCACAAAGTAAAAGGTCGTCTGAAAACGGGCGCAGTCAGTTTCTGCAGAGCTAAAACGAACTCAGTGAATCTTGAGAACAGTTTTTTCAGACGACCCTTCCTAATACCAGCCAATCGAAATAAAAACCTCTCCCGCCCCAACCCGCTCGGTTCAAGCCTCATCTACTGTACGATATCGCCCCACTCCAAACCGAATTTCTGCAAATATTTGCGCAGCCTGTCGCTGTCATTGGTTTTGGCGCGGCTGTTTCGGGAAACATGAAACAATACCCTTCCCGCCTGCGCCATGTTTTGGTGTTTGCGGCATTCGTCAATCACGTTCTGCAATTGCAAGCGGTCAAACAAATCCAAATTTTCCCAATCGATTTTGTCGGGGTAATTATCCGCCTTTTCAGACGACCCCTTGTGTAAAAGGTCGTCTGAATCCGCCTCTTCAGCCCATAACCATTTGAGCCGCTCAATTTCCGCCGCCACTTGCTCCGCCTGTATCCTGCCCTGCGGGGCAAGCGTGGCCAGGCGCATGATGCTGGCGGCAAGGTCGCGGAAATTGCCGCGCCATCGGGCTTCGCTTGAATGGGCGAAGGCAAGGTAGGCGGACAGGGCTTCTTTATTGAAACGGGTGGCGCGGCCGAGTTCCTGCGAAGCGAGCGCGAGCTGGTGTTCGATGTTCGGCTCGATGTCTTCGCGGCGGTCGGCGAGCGCGGGCAGCGGGTAATTCCAAATATTGATGCGGGCGAACAGGTCTTCGCGGAAGCGTCCGGCGCGGATTTCCCGCCGCAGGTCGCGGTTGGTACCAGCGATAAGCTGGAAGCTGCTGTGCACTTCCTTGTCGCTGCCGACGGGATAAAAATGTTTTTCTTCAATGGCTTTGAGCAACATAGCTTGTTCATCCAAGCCCAATTCGCCGATCTCGTCCAAAAACAGCACGCCGCCGTCGGCGGTTTTCAGGTAGCCTTCGCGCTTTTCCGCCGCGCCGGTAAACGCGCCTTTTTTGTGTCCGAACAGGGCGGAAGCCGCGCCGTCGCCGCGCAAGGTGGCGCAGTTCACATCGACAAACTCGCCTTTAATCAGGTGGCGCGCTTTTTTCAATTCGAAAATCCTGCGTGCCAGCATCGATTTGCCCGCACCGGTAGGGCCTGAGAGCAGAATCGGCGACGGGGAATGCAGCGCGACTTGTTCGATTTCGGCAATCATGCGGTTGAAGGCGGCGTTTTGTGTGGAGATGCCGCTTTTCAGATAGCGCACCGCGTCATCGCGCACGGCGGCAAGGCGTTCGGCCAGCACGTCGTAACGCGCCAAGTCCAAATCAATAATTTCATAACCGCCGACATCGCCTTTCCCCATGCTGCGCCTTTGGTTTTTCGGCGGCGCAGTCTGCAGCAGCACGCCGGGGATTTGGCGCGATTCTACCAATAAAAACAGGCAGATTTGCGCAACGTGCGTACCCGTGGTGATGTGGGTGAGATAAGTTTCTTCCTCAGTATCAAATGCATAGCCCGCCGCCCAGTCGTGCAGCTTGGTATAAACCTCGGAAAAATCCCACGGGTTTTCCAGCTCCATAGGCACGAGATTGACAACGGTGTGCGGCGACACCTGCTGAATATCGGCTTTTACATGATCCGCCAGATCACGGTATTTCTCCGCATAAAACAGCTCCATGCGGTCAAGATGGAAATCATGACGCTGATTCATGGCAACATTCGGCCGCCACTTCTGCCAACGCCCTTGACCGAAACCGCTGTCCAACACCGTGCCGAGAAAGCTGACGGCGACTTGTTTTTTGGGTGCAGTATTCATTTTCAGACGACCTCTAAACGATTCTTTCCAAGACAAATGCACCGTAATCGTCGCCCAAAGGCAGCTCGAAATCCGTATGTAAGATTTGGCGTTCCGCCTGCACGTTCTCTTTGGTTTGCGGATTGAAACCCTCTTTCAAGGTCGTCTGAAAATACACGCCGAAGCCGCGTTTCTGCCATGCGGGCAGTTCGTTGAAATTAATGTTATTTTCAAACAGCAAATCGTGTTTTTGAGCGCGTGTCAGCCCGCTGACGGCATCCGTGGCACGGGATACGCTTTCGCCTTTTTTACGCAGCATCCAATAGCAGTGGGCGTTGAGCGCGTTGCGGTGCGCGTCTTCATGCCGCCAACGGAAATAATCGACCACCAGTTTTTCGTTCGGCAAAACGCAAACCCGTGCATCAAAAGCGGCGGGCTGCCCGTGTGCCACCGAAAAGGCAGCGCTGGCTTCGCCCGCCAATACCGAAATGATTTTGCGCGTTTTGCGTTTGAACGTATCGTCGTCACGGCGCAGCAGCAGCGAAATTTCATCGCTTTCGGAATAGCCGTACGCCACATTGAAGCCGCACTGCATCAAATGCTGGACGGTGTGTGCCATCAGGTCGTGGAAGCGGATGTCGAATGGGGCTTCAAACTGCCAAACCTCCTTAGTCAACCGCGTAAAGCCGCGCCCGTCCAAGCGCACTACGATGAAATTTTCCTGCGGCACGCAGAAATCGTAAGCGGTTTCGTATTGCCGCAGGCGTTTGTCCAAATCGTCGAATCGCATCACATTTCCTTAAATATCTTATTTTCTATAAATCTATCTAAAAATATATTTTCCAGTATTCTACGCTTTTTGCCGCAAAAGACCACATTAAAATATATTTTCTTTATATTCAATAAATTAAAAATTAATTTTGAAATTTTTTTATCGTTGGCACGCTGTTGGCTATGTTGTAAATGTAACGATGCAGCAGATGCTGCGGGAAATACAGTTCTACAGGAAAGAATTTTCCGTAAATTTTTAGCTGCCGTGTCGTTACAGGGCGAATGCCGACAAGACTACAAGGTTTCTGCAGGTTCGACTCCTGCCTCGCCTAATAGGCGTTGACGTCTTGTTTTTCTAGTCGCCCACCTTTTCTGATTCAGCAGGCAAATGCCAGCCTTGTTTCCCTGAATGGCTGATGGCTTGCTGTATCGCTTGATCACTCGAGGTCGTCTGAAACTTTTCAGACGACCTACGATGAAAACCGTTTTAGGTACATTCGGCAAATGCAGGAGGAATTACAGCCTGCCAACGCTCGAGGTCGCGGGTTCGAATCCCGCCTCTGCCGCCAACTATGGCAGAGTAGCTCAGAGGATAGAGCGCGTAAAAATTTCTCTACTTCTTGTTGCCAGATGTACCACCCCTTACGGGCGGATGCCGGCAGGATTACAGATCGGTTATTGCGGGTTCGATTCCCGCCGCCGGAAACGGCGTAAATCCTGCCAATCTAGCCGCCCACCTTTTTCGCAGTATGGCAGACAAATGCCTTGGAAACTACATCCGTCGCAGGTTCGAGTCCTGCCCCGCTTTCGGCGGGTAGCTCAGTCGGTTAGAGCAATAAGGCGTTTCCAAAAAACTCGTTGTTTGCCGTGCTGCCCCTTATCAACACTTTCAGACGACCTGAAGAAGGCATAGCCATGAACATCCTTTTCCCAAAAAAAGCTACCTGAAACTGAGCCGACTTTAAGGAATAGATATGAACATTTGGCTAATCATAGGCGTCATCGTTTTTTCGACTCTGATTTGCGGGTCGTTCCAAACCTGCCGCAGCCGTAAACGCGAGCAGGCTTGGCGGAAACAGGCTTTTCCCGAAGCGGAATGCAGTTTGATAAAGGAAGGCTGCCGTTACGACATCGCGCTTTCAGACGGCCGCACCTTCCGCCAAGCCGAAATACTCGGCACGGCGCAGGGCAAAGAAGCAGAGTTTCTGTTCGGCTATGGAAGTATGCTTGTACTGCGTCTTTCAGACGACCGCAAAGCCTATGTGCGGCAGGCATGTATCCGCTGCATGATTGAAAGCAAGATTTTAGAGGATTAAATATAGTGGATTAAATTTAAATCAGGACAAGGCGACGAAGCCGCAGACAGTAC
>CALDNV010000113.1:0-1069 GCA_937914605.1 uncultured Neisseria sp. | reverse complement strand
TCACATCGCCTTCTTGCAAGTCTGCAATCAGTTGATTCAGCACAGGTCGATCAGCACGGACACCGGAGGCCTTTTCTTTATAGACACCCGCAATGTAGTAACCTTCAGCTTTAGCTTGTTCAATTTGGGCGTTTTGTCGCTCGAGATTTTGTTCTTCGGTACTGACACGTTGGTAGATTCTCGCTGCTTTCATGTTTTTTCTACTTGAACAACGAGACCAATCGCGTCTTTATGTTCCATCTCACGAATACCCCAAACGCCATTCTGTAACGATTTTTTGAGGTCTTCATCTGCATCCGACGGTAAATTGACAATCAATTTGAAACCGTGTTTTCTCCCTGTTTTAAATATATCTGAAACAATAAGTTTCTCATCACGGGAGAGTTGGTAATATTTTTTTCCAATTAAAGTCTTCATGCCATCTGTAATCATAAATGTTGCTCCTGGTTATTTTGGGTATGCTCTAATTACCCATCAAATAAATACCTTTGAAATTGGCTAATTTAAAATAATCAGGACTTAAATTGTCCATAACCAAATTGTCCATTCTATTTGGCCAACAGACAATATGATTTGCACAGTTTGACTCATCAAAAAACAAAAAAGCCCTACGGCCGTACAAATTTCTTGTACGGCCGTAGGGCTTTTTTTGTTTATCAGTTGGTTGAGAGAGACTGTTGTTTGGTATGGACTATTTATTTACCACCTAGAAACGGGTTGATGACTTTTAATCCGGCTGCGGTAAACGGAGTCGTATCTCGGGTAGCTACCGTCATATGGTGGTAACGCGCTATGGCCGCAATATAGCCATCTGCCGCCGCAACAGTGAATCCTGCCGCCCGCGCTGTTGCACGGACTTCGGCATACGCAACGGCAGCTTCGATGTCAAAATCCAAAATTCGGTCTGAAAATACAGGTAATACTGTTTCTTCCAGTTTTTTCAACAACAGCCGTTTTTTTCCACCTTCGGGAAGAATGGCGATGCCAAAACGCAGTTCCGCCACGGTAATGCTGGAAAGATATAGTGTTTCCACCGGTTGTCTGTCCAACCAAGCGATGACGGCAGAAT
>CALDNV010000112.1:0-9981 GCA_937914605.1 uncultured Neisseria sp. | reverse complement strand
CTGTCTGCGGCTTCGTCGCCTTGTCCTGATTTAAATTTAATCCACTATATTTGGACAAGAAAGATGGCGGCAATAAAATGGGCAAAGGGGTCGTCTAAAAGGCCTTTCAGACGACCCCTCATCAGTTTTATGAGCTATTGCCGCCATCTACTTTCTTAAACGACAACCAAATGCAGACGCCGACCGATATCAGCCAAGCCGCCAGCAGCCAATACGGGTTGAGCAAATGGGCGTAGGGGTTCAAATCGGGATTCTTGATGGGCGGCAGATAAACCATAACACCGAAGTAGGCAGACGATAGGGCAAGGCAGCTCAAAATGCCTTTTGGGTCTTTACGCAGACGCATCAGCATTGCCGTCAAACCGCTTGCCACCATGGCGGCAAAGCCAAAGAAAGTCATCGGGATAAAGTGTGCGCTCCAAGCTTGTGTGTCGGGGAAGGCGGAGTCCGGCTGCATCAGGAAGGCGCAAGTCAGAAAAATCGGCGTACCTGCCAAAGTAAAAGCAAGCGGAATCCACCAACGGTAAGAAAAAACGCCTTTTTTTCAGTTGCATGTTCAAAAATGACTTGCCCCGCATGAATGCCCGCCTTCACGGTTTTCACGGCAATTTCCCGCTCCCGTTTATACCCGCTTTTACTAGGTAAAAACACCAGCCCAAAGGGAATAACGGCAAACGCATTCAATAGGCTGAATATCGTTAATCCTTCGAAATAAAAATTAAACAGCATCTCTATATCTTTTGACAAAAACAGCGCAAACAATATCGTGCTTATGTAGGAACAGACAAAGCCGATGAGCATGGCGGTCAAGATATGCTTCAAGTTCCTACGCAAACGAAGCTGCGTCATCGCCATACCGGTCAGTATGCCCCAAACCAACATATAGCCAAGCATATAGAGTAAACCGGTAATTATTGTAGCCACACTAGCCAGACTGCCGAACACCAGTCCGAAAATACCGAAATGGAGCATAGAGGCAAAAAAAGCTGCCACCCCGCCGGAAGCTACGGCAAGCTGAACGGTGAGAAACACGAGTAAAACGCCGTAACACAAGGCATAAACGGTAAAAAGCAGTATAAGGTACGGCTTGCGCGGTTTCTTGTCCTTCAGGGCGGTGTTGTCCGACATTATGCTGGTTTCCTTTGGATGATTTATCGGAATTGAAGTAGTTTCAGACGACCTTTGAGCGCGGATACATCGAGCTCAAAATTGTCGTATCGGATTACGGTTAAGCCGTTATGAAAATTTGAATGATTATAATGGAATAGTTTGTGTTGATGATAGCCGTATAACGATATTGCATTTTCGTGAAACCGATAATAGGCAACAAGATTTGCCATTGCAGTAAAAAAGGTCGTCTGAAAACTGTTTTTCAGACGACCTTTTGCCGTTTTATCACTCAAGAAAGCGACGGATTACGAACGTACCTGCCCGTCGCCCAAGACAATCCATTTCTGCGAAGTCAGCCCGTGCAGACCGACGGGGCCGCGGACGTGGATTTTGTCGGTGGAAATGCCGATTTCCGCGCCGAGGCCGTACTCGAAGCCGTCGGCGAAGCGGGTGGAGGCATTGACCATGACGCTGGCGCTGTCGACCGTACGCAGGAAGGTGCGGGCATCGGTGTAGGATTCGGTTACGATGCTGTCGGTGTGGTGGCTGCCGTGGGTGTTGATGTGGGCGACGGCTTCTTCGAGGCTGTCGACGATTTTGACGGAGAGGATCGGGGCGAGGTATTCGGTGTCCCAGTCTTCTTCGGAGGCCGTCTGAATGTGGGGCAGGATGGACAGGGTACGCGGGCAGCCGCGCAGCTCGACGTCGCGGGCGGCGTATTTTTCCGCCAATACGGGCAGGATTTCGGCGGCGCGGCTTTGGTGGACGAGCAGGGTTTCCATGGTGTTGCAGGTGCCGTAGCGCGAGGTCTTGGCGTTGAAGGCGATGTTGACGGCTTTGTCGGCGTCGGCGGCGCAGTCGATATAGACGTGGCAGATGCCGTCGAGGTGTTTGATGACGGGCACGCGGGCTTCTGCGGCGATTCGGGAAACCAGCGATTTGCCGCCGCGCGGGATGACGACGTCGATAAACTCGGGGCTTTGCAGCATGGCGCCGACGCTTTCGCGGTCGGTGTTTTCAATCAGGCTGATGGCCGCTGCAGGCAGACCGTTTTCAACTAACGCCTGCGTAATCAGTTTGGAGAGCGCCATATTGCTGTTGAAGGCTTCGCTGCCGCCACGCAGGACGCAGGCGTTGCCGGATTTGAGGCAGAGGGCGGCGGCATCGACGGTTACGTTGGGTCGGGATTCGTAAATGATGCCAACAACGCCCAACGGTACGCGCATTTTGCCGATTTGCAGGCCGTTTTCGCGGGTACGGAATTCGTCCATTTCACCGACGGGGTCGGGCAGGGAGGCAATCTGGCGCAAACCTTCGCACATGGCATCTATGGTTTTTTCGGTCAGCCGCAGGCGGTCGAGCAGCGCGTCGTTCAAACCTTTCTGCGCGGCTTGTTCCATATCTTGGGCGTTGGCGGCGAGGATGGCGGTTTGGTGGTGTTTGATGAGTTCGGCGGCGTGCAGGAGCGCGGCGTTTTTTTGCGCGGTCTCGGCGGCAGCGACAATATAGGAAGCCTGCTTGGCGGCGGACGCGGTGCGGCGGACGTAGTCTTGGATGTTTTGCATGGTGTTTTTGCGGGAAAAGTGGGAATGGGTTGATGATACGGTCGTCTGAACGGGAATTCAATAGGATGCAGGGAGACGGTTCAAATGATACTGGGGAAGGGGACTGAGAAAATCGCAGATAAAAAAAAACCATCTATACTAAGGGGAAAAGTATAGATGGCCAAACACATTACGGGGAAAACGTCTTACTCACTTACTCACTTCTCTCGAAGCAAGTGTTACTCAGACACGAGAATTATATAATAGTTCACGAATGATGACGTTAAGTTTGGTTAATTACGTCTTAACAATCATATCATCATGTTTTTAAACAAATAAAAAAACCATAATGGTTAAAATTTTTTTGAAAAAACTTCAAAATTTTCAAACTGTGATGAATTTCCACTCCCCTGAGGCTAAATTTTCTACCGTTCGTCCGTTAAATTCGTCCCGATGGAGGTGTTCGACGCGGTTGCCGGCGGCGGCGACCATGCGTTTGACTTGATGATATTTGCCTTCGGTAATGGTCATCAGCAGGGTGGTCGGGTTTTCCAAAACGGCTTCGGCAGCGCGGACGGTTTCGTTGTCGTCGTTCAGCAGGACGCCGTTTTTCAGCGTTTCACACAGGCTGTCGTCGGCAGGATGCTTCAGGGTAACGCGGTAGATTTTGGGTACTTTGTGTTTCGGCGAGGTAACGCGGTGGTTGAACTGCCCGTCGTTGGTAATCAGCAAAACGCCCGTCGTATCCGCATCCAGCCTGCCGACCGCCTGCATGTCGATATTGCGCATATGGTCGGGGAAAAGGCTGAAAACGCTGGGGTATTGCTGCGGTTTGTGCGAGGTTTCGTAATCGGCGGGCTTGTTGAGCAGGATATAAAAATAAGGCATGGGCACGACGACGATGTCTTCGCCGTCTATGCGCAGCGTTTGGACTTCGGCGGGATCGATGTCGGCTTTGGCGTCGTTGCAGACCGTATCGTTGATTTCGACACAGTCGTTTTGAATCAGCCACTGGCATTGTTTGCGGCTGCCTATGCCTTGGGATTGGAGGTATTTGATCAGTTGCATGGGAATCGCGGGAACGGGTTTCAGACGACCTAATTGTATATCAGGACTTCGCTTTCAAACGATAGAGATATGTGGTTTCCCGATTGCGGGCGAAAGCGAGCGGGTCGGATTCGTCGGCGGCTTTGCGGTGGCACGGTTTGGTTTTCAGAATATCGACCACTTCTAAAGAGGTCGTCTGAAAACATTGTTCCAGAAAATCGTGGTCGCGCAGGTGCAGATGTTCCGCCAAGTCGGAAATGATTAACCACGCTTCGCCTTGCGGGTTTAAATGCTGCCGCACGCCGTTTAAGAAGGCGGTCAGCATGGCGTTGTCGGGGTCGTAGAGGGCGGATTCGATGGCGGAAGTCGGTTTGGCGGGCAGCCACGGCGGGTTGCAGACTATCAGGTCGGCGCGTCCTTCGGGAAATAAATCGACAGCTTGGACGGCGACTTGTTTGTCCAGCCCCAAGCGGGCGAGGTTGGCGGTTGCGCAGGCGATGGCTTTGGGGTTGGTGTCGGTGGCGGTGATGTCGGGAATACCGCGTTTGGCGAGGATGGCGGCGATGACGCCGGAGCCTGTACCGATGTCGAACGCCGTCTGAATATTCGGATTTAACGGCGCTTGGGCGATTAAGTCCAAATATTCGCCGCGCAGGGGCGAGAACACGCCGAAGGGAACGTGGATTTTGCCGTCAAGCTGCGGAATGTCTATGCCTTTTTTGTGCCATTCGTGTGCGCCGATAAAACCCAAAAGCTGATTGAGCGGCAGCAAAAACGGCGCGTCGTTCGGTTCGGCGTACACATCGGCAAGGGCAGCGCGGACATCGGGTGCGCGCGGGTTGCTTAACTGAAAACCCGCGCCGATTTCGACGGCAAGCATGTTCAACACGCGGCTTTGCTGCGCCTGTTTCATGCGGTGGGTGTGGAAGGTCGTCTGAATATCGGCAGGCGCGTTTTTTGTTTTTTCAGACGACCTGCGGACGCGCTTTTTCATCGCAGCCAACACTTGTTTGGCGTTGTGGAAATCGCCCGTCCAAACGGTTGCCGTGTGGGCGTAGGCGTTTTTCAGAATATCGGCGGCATTGCTTTCATGCACATAAACCGCCTGCTTGGGCGGCTTCTGCGTGCTTTCGTTGCGCCATTCGGCAGCGGCGCGGTCGGTGGGGATAATGGGAAACATGGAGGGAAGGAGGAAGGGAAACCGGCGGCAAGTTTACTATAGTGGATTAAAATTGCAATGATACGGCGTTGCCAACGCCCTTATGTACTACCCGTACACGGCGGGCGTTGCCGCCTTGTCTCATTTTTATTTTAATCCACTATATATTTCGGCTTAATATTTCGGCTTACGATGTATTGCCGTTATGGTGTGCTAGACATTCAAAATAAGCGGGCTTAGTTTGGACTGTAATGCCTATTCATTATTTGGCGGCAGGTATGTGTTGCCTGCCTTTTTGTACTTAAGATTTTGAAACCAAATTGGACAAAATGTATAAAATAATTCTATTTTTAAAAAGTAAATCCGTATTTTTAGAAAAATAGATTGTCGTTTTGTCTAAAATGCGTATAATCCCCTTCCAAAGCAAACCATAATTTCGATAAAGTTTGGACAAGGAACATCATGCAATTAGACATTGACCGCTTAGTTGCTTATTTCGGCGGCGTGAATGCACTTGCCGAAGCGTTGAAACAGCACGACCCCGAAAATGCCGCAACAACCGCTGCCATCTATAAATGGCGCACGCGCGGGTCGCTGCCTTTGGCGCAACTGCAAAAGCTGACCGCGCTGGCGGAAGCGCAAGGCAGGCCGCTGGATTTGAATGCTTTTTTACAAAAAAACGAATCTCTGGAGAGAACAGAAATGACACAGACCAACCGCGTAATTATTTTCGACACCACCATGCGCGACGGCGAGCAGTCGCCCGGTGCATCCATGACCAAAGAGGAGAAAATCCGCATTGCCCGCCAGTTGGAGAAAATGGGCGTGGATGTGATTGAGGCGGGTTTCGCCGCCGCCAGCCCGGGCGATTTCGAATCGGTCAATGCGATTGCCAAAATCATCACCAAATCCACAGTCTGCTCGTTGGCGCGTGCCGTTGAAAACGATGTGCGCAAAGCGGGCGAAGCCGTTTCCCCCGCTCCGAAAAAACGCATCCATACCTTCATCGCCACCAGCCCCATCCATATGGAGCACAAACTGAAAATGAAGCCGCAGCAGGTCATCGATGCGGCGGTCAAAGCAGTGAAAATCGCCAAAGAATACACCGACGATGTGGAATTTTCCGCCGAAGACGCCGTGCGATCGGATTTGGACTTCCTCGCCAAAATCTTTACGGCGGTTATCGAAGCGGGCGCGACCACCATCAATATTCCCGATACTGTCGGCTACTCCATCCCTTCCGTGTGGTACGAGCGTATCAGCAACATCATTAAAAGCGTGCCCAACGGCGACAAAGTAGTCTGGTCGACCCACTGCCACAACGACTTGGGTATGGCGGTTGCCAACTCGCTGGCCGCCGTTCAGGCAGGCGTGCGCCAAGTGGAATGCACCATCAACGGTTTGGGCGAACGCGCGGGCAATGCCAGCCTTGAAGAAATCGTGATGGCGTTGAAAGTGCGCCATGATTTGTTCGGCTTGGAAACCGGCATCGACACCACACAAATCGTGCCGGTATCCAAACTGGTGTCCACCATTACCGGCTATCCGATTCAGCCCAACAAAGCGGTGGTCGGCGCAAACGCCTTTGCACACGAATCAGGCATCCATCAGGACGGCGTGTTGAAACACCCCGAAACCTATGAAATCATGACTGCCGAATCGGTCGGCTGGTCAACCAACCGCCTGACCTTGGGCAAATTGTCCGGCCGCAGCGCGTTCCGCAGCAAACTGGCGGATTTGGGCATCGAGTTGGAAAGCGAAGAGGCGCTGAACGCCGCATTTGCCCGCTTCAAAGAACTTGCCGACAAAAAACGTGAAATCTTCGATGAAGACCTGCACGCGTTGGTGTCCGACGAAATGGGCAGCATGAACGCCGAAAGCTACAAATTCATCTCCCAAAAAATCAGCACCGAAACCGGCGAAGAGCCGCGCGCCGACATCGTGTTCAGCATCAAAGGCGAAGAAAAACGCGCTTCGGCCAGCGGCTCCGGCCCTGTCGATGCGATTTTCAAAGCGATTGAGAGCGTAGCGCAAAGCGGCGCGACTTTGCAGATTTATTCCGTCAACGCCGTAACGCAAGGCACAGAAAGCCAAGGCGAAACCAGCGTCCGTCTGGCGCGCGGCAACCGCGTCGTCAATGGTCAGGGCGCGGATACCGACGTTTTGGTCGCCACCGCCAAAGCCTACCTCTCCGCCTTGAGCAAACTGGAATTCGGTGCCGCCAAACCGAAAGCGCAGGGCAGCGGTACGATTTGAGCTTAAATGGTTTGATTTGAATTTAAAAAGCAAAGAGGTCGTCTGAAAACCGAAGTTTGGGTTTTCAGACGACCTTTTTTTATTTTTTCACAGAACTGAACAGGGGAAAAAGGTTAATCAAACACAGTAAAAAATACAAAACGAGTATTAAAATCAGCCATAAATTTTTAAGTTTTATACTTGAGTAAATGATATGAAACAATAAATCTAGGTCGCCTATTAAATGGACAAAAAAATACGCTGTAAAGATGAAACAGAAAATGCCAATAAACTTTCTTCCTAATAGAAAAAATAGAATAGAAATATTGTTTATTATTAAAAATAATTTAATAATCATGGGGTTGTCGTTTATTTCACCTTGTAAGTCAGATAAATTATAGACATCCCCATCAATTATATAGTTTATGATGTAAAATTCATCAGTATTAAGGAGAAATGAAAACGAAATAAGTAGCAATAAAATGAGGTAATTAATTGGTTTTATGAATTTTATACTGAAAATACGGTTTGCCATCATGCTCCCATTCGTTTTATTTTTTCTGTGTATTTTTTATAACGTATTCCTGCCTGAAAGGAAGGCAATAGGTAATATACATTGTAAACTAAAAAATCAGTCTATCATAAAAGCTTCAAACATAATCGGCTTCCAAAAGGTGTGCTGATTCAAGTGCTGACTCTTATTGAAGTTTCATCAGTCGGTCTTGTTCGACTGACAACACGCCGTTTACCTTTTGGAAATAAGCAATGGCATCTTGAATATTGGTTTTGGCTGATGGACGAATGGCAATTCCGTGCAGGTTTTTATATTCGTAAACCAAGCTCGCGCCGGAATCTTTCACTGCCTTTATCAATGGACCTGAGCCGATGTCTTTATCGTAGAAAATAATCAGGTTACCCGTTGTGGCTTGTGCTTGTCGGGTGAGGACTGCTTCAGTCGCTTGGGTTGGTTTGCTCGGGCTTTGACAGGCGCAGAGTAGGGCGGAGAGTAGGATAAATGCAAAAGTTTTGTTCATTGTTGTTCAGAGGGTTGAGTGATTAAAAAAAGGTCGTCTGAAAATGGGGTAAACGAAATCAAATATTTTGTTTGCACCATTTTCAGACGACCTTTCAGATGAATTCGATGGTTATGCCTCAGGCAGTTCCATGTCTAAAACGGTTTGCTCCTGCTTGGCGCGGAAGTCGGCAAGTTTTTGCGCCAGCTCGGGGTCTTCGTTGGCAAGCAGCGAGATGGCGAACAGGGCGGCGTTGGTGGCTCCTGCCTCGCCGATGGCGAAAGTGGCGACGGGAACGCCTTTGGGCATTTGCACGATGGAGAGCAGGGAGTCTTCGCCGCGCAGGTATTTGCTGGGTACGGGTACGCCCAATACGGGGACGGTGGTTTTGGCGGCAACCATGCCGGGCAGGTGCGCCGCGCCGCCTGCGCCCGCGATGATGGCTTTGATGCCGCGTTCGCGGGCGGTTTCGGCGTATTCGAACATTAAATCGGGGGTGCGGTGTGCGGACACGACGCGGGCTTCGTATTCGACGCCGAACTCTTTGAGAAACTGTGCTGCCTGCTGCATGACGGGCCAGTCGCTGTTGCTGCCCATGATGATGCCGATTTTGGCCATATTTGCTCCTAGTGTATAAAACGTTATTCAATGAATGATTTCAGACGACCTTTGAATATGGGAGGTCGTCTGAAAAGTTATCGTTGCTTGATGCTGACGGCGGCGCGTTTGGCGGCGGCGCTGCCGGGGTAGCTCTGTATCAGTTTGCGCCAGGTGTTGCGGGCGATGTCTTTCTGTTGCAGCTTGTATTGGCATTGCCCGATGCTGAAGAGCGCGTCGGGGGCTTGGGGGCTGTTGCGGAAGCGGTTGGCAAAGCGTCCGCCGATTTCGATGACGGATTCGCAATTGCCCATGCGCTGTTGGCTTTGCAGCAGCAGATACATATTGCGTCGGGCGCTTTCGCTGCCGTTTCCGCCGTCTGCTCCTTTTAAGACTGCGGCTGCGGCGGCGTAATTGTTGCGCTGATAGTATTTGAGGGCTTGGTTGTAGAGGCGGGTTTCATTTTGGTCGGCGGAGTCGGCTTCTGAAGGCGCGGTGCCGCCGTTTGCCAGATAGGTGCTTTTGAGTTTTTGGTCGTCCAAACGCTGGGCGGGTACTTTCCTATTGGCGTGGCGCGGGGTTTTGTTTTGTTTTTCGAGTTGTTGCAGGCGCTGGTTGGTGTTTTCCATTTCGCGCTCCAAACGTTCGACCTGTATACCCAAGCGTTCGATTTGAGTCATCGTGTTCAAATCGGGATAGGGAATGGCGGAGGATTCGGCTGCGGCGGTGGGAATATCGGGCAGCATGAAGGTGTCGCCGGATTTGGGTTTGGGGGCGGTAGAGGCGCAGGCGTTGAGCAGGATGATACCGGCAAACAGGATGGGAAGGGTTTTGTTCATTTTATTTTTTAAGCAGCAAAGTCAGACCGTCGCCGACGGGCAGGGTAATGGGTACGATGCGGGAATCGTCGGGCAGGTTGCGGTTGAAGGACTGGAGTATGTTCAGGCTGGGCGGGGCATCGCGTTCTGCTTCACTCATAACGCGCCCGTTCAGCAGGACATTGTCGATGGCGATAACACCGCCACTGCGAACCAGTTGCAGGCAGCGTTCGAAATATTGCGGGGTGGGCGGTTTGTCGGCATCGATCAGTGCCAAGTCGTAGCTGCCTGATTCGCCTTGACTTATCAAGTCGTCCAGGGTCAGCAGGGCGGGCTGGAGGTGAAGGGTGATTTTATGGGCGACTTGCGCTGCCTGCCAGGTTTCGCGGGCGATATCGGTAAAGGTGACGTTGATGTCGCAGGCGGTAATTTTGCCGTGTTCGGGCAGGGCTAAGGCG
>CALDNV010000111.1:0-9902 GCA_937914605.1 uncultured Neisseria sp. | reverse complement strand
AGGTAACGGGTTCTTTGACGATTCAGGTACTGTTCGATCGGTTGCCAATCAATCACCTGATCCAACTTCAATAGTGGGAAGCGGTCGATGTGTTTGGCAATCATGGCTTGTGCGGTTTGCTGGAAGAAGGTGCTCATGAGAAATCCCCTAAATGTCTTGGTGGGAATTTAGGGGATTTCGGGGGGATTTTGCAAAGGTCTCAGCCTGCACCATTCAAGTCTACCTGAAAATTCATTTCTAAAATAAAAAGCTCATTCATTCAATGCTGCCAATCTCGCCCGAACTTTTGCAGCCGCATCTTCCGTGCTGTTGCCAACGATAACATTTTGCTTGTCGTCGAAATACTGCATGGCAGGGAGGTCGCGCAGGAAGCCGTCAATATCTTGTGCGGTTAGGAAACGGCCGTGCATATCCCAGCCGACATTGAGGGCACGTCCTTTGACGGCGGCCATGCGGTCGTGCAGATGGCCGTAGAGGTGGTATAGGCCGTGGTGGATACCGTCCCATTCGTATAAAGGATAGTGGCACAAAATCGCGGTATTGCCGATTTCGGGCAGTTTGAGCCGCAGGTAATGGCTGGCGGACGAGAGCAACGGATGGCCGTCGGCTTTGCGCGTGTTGAGGAAATGTGCTTCGTTTTGCCAAATCAGGTAGTCGTGGTTGCCGTAGATCAAATGGTGTTGCCCGTTAAGCCGTTGCAGCACGGCTTCGATGTGTGCGGGCTTTTTGGCAAAGCAGACATCGCCGAGGTTGTACACAGTGTCTTGCGGGGTAACGACGCGGTTCCAGCAGTCGATCAGGTATTCGTTCAGCTCGTCGGCTTTATCGCTTTGCAGGCGGAATTGCGGGCAGTATCGGGCGATGTTGGGATGGGAGAAGTGCCAGTCGGCGGTGAAATAGGTTTGAGGCATGGAATACTCGGTTTCTGGTCATCTGACAATGAAAAATAAGGTGCAGGCTGCTCTAGAGGCCGTCTGAAACAGGGTTGGGGCGATAAAAAGCAGCCTGCACTTTTTTGCCTACCTATCTGCCGGTCAATACCAACCGTTGGCAGAAGGCTTCCCAGTCGGCAAGGGGCACAACGCGTGTGTCGTCTGTCAACCGGTGTACATCGGAAGCGCAGGCGGTGTGCCAATAGGTGTAAAACGGTAGTTTGGCGATGTCGGCTTCTGATACGGCAGAGGCATTGTCTTGTCCTGACGTATGCACAATCGGCAGGCCGAAATAGCTGTATTGGCCGTCTACGGCTTGGTTGTCTGTGTGGCCTGTTTGGCCGCGGTGTTTACCGGTACGAACAAACCGGCGGCAGAATGCGTTCCAATCGTGCAGAAATACGGCGGCTTGTCCGTCTATCAGGCTTTGGGCGGAACCGATGCTGCTGTCCCGCCAAAATGAATAGAACGGCAATTCGGCGATGTGGCGCTCCATGACGACTGGACTGTTGCCCTGTCCTGCCGTCCGCATCACCGGAACACCGAAACAGGCGGTTTCAGGCAAAGCATGTGCAGGCTGCATGAAGGCGTTTCGCAGCATAACGGCCGCTTCGGCAGGGTCAATACCCAAAATGTCTATGGCAGGTTGCATAGTTGCGGGCAGGTCGCAAAAGCAGCCTGCACCTTCAGGCAGGCAATACACCGAGTTGTGTGTATGGGCCAGCGGTGCCGCCCATTGAGTAACGGGCGAAGTGCGGATTCGGCTGCCCGCGGCAAAGCGTCCCGAACCATCTTGGGCGACCGTGCCGTACACCACGGCATACTCGGATTTTTCGGGCGTGTGGTAGCGGGTGAAGGTCCAATCAGCCAGCATGCAAGTGGATATTGTACAGTCGTAGACATGCGTTGATTGGATGGTATGAGTGTGGGTGTTTGGCATGGGTTCATTCCTGAAATGGCGAGGTTTAGACAGCCACAGTCATTGCGAGGTATGCAGGTTGCCTGAAATTTCGCGTTACACTTCAATTGCGTTCCTGTTCCGATAACTAGTTTGCACAATTATTTTTTGGAATACCTTTGGGATTAATAACCATGCAGCAGTCTTGAATTTTTGCATACATGACCGTGTGCTTGTCTCCGGCAAGACGTGAGCGAAGCTGAGCAAATCCATATTGTTAACAAAATAAAGATTTAGTGGAGACTGCTGCAAGTTGGGGGGAGGGCTTGAGCAGAAAGTAGTTCAGTACAATAGTGTTTGACGCGCCATTAAACTTCTGTATCTCTCCGACCAGAAGAAGTAGATGTTGACGAAAATTGTCTTCTACTTTACCCATCAAGAAGTTTAATAGGTGTGAAGAGATTGTCTGAAAATTAATTTTCAGACAATCTTTTGTAGAGACTACTGTAGTAAAAAATTATTTACCTTACATCCTATAAATTACCTACGTTGACGGTTAACAGCAATAAGAGGCTTATTTAAAGTAACTTGGGTCATACCATGCATATATGCATTATATTGCCATACAATAAATTGCTGTTTATATCGCTCATTAATTTCTTCCAAACGTTGTACCTGAGCTTTTAAATTCTTAACTTGCTTTTGCAGATAATCCATTGTTACATTCGGTTCTGGGTTAGCTTTTGCTTTTTCTTTAAGCTTCTGTTTTTGTTTGCTAAATGCCTCTTGTATATCTGAATAATTAGCTAGTGATTGTCTTTCAACACTTTTAACATTCAAGAATTCTGAAACTTTGTGGCAAAGTAATTCCCAAGTTAATTTACCTTCCCAAGTCTTAATCAACATGATGATGTCTTCTAAACGTTCTTCTGTAACAAGAATTTTGGGCATATTATAACTCCATTAGTCTATACAAATCATTGTCTAATTTAGCTGTATCTGGTTTTAGAATGTCTATATCCATTCCTTTTTCCTGTAAAGCTAATTTAACTGGGGAAGGGTCATACTCATCAGGAATTCGTAATAATGATCCATTTGGAATTTCCCTATTTTCTAGAAATGCAATTTTAGTTTTTATATGCGTTAATCTCCATCCTAAATTACTTATCCACCGATCTGCACCAAAAACACCTAATTTATGGTGCTCTCTCGCTTTATTAAATTGTTCTGTAAGTTGAATTTCTCTAAGCTTTAATATTTCTAGAGATGATTCTAATCCTTTAATACAAACGAGCTCTTTACATGTTTCACAATCTCCATGGCGAGAGCATGGCGACATTGCATAATCATGTTCACAAATGCCTATTTCTGTTATAGTTGCAATTCCAATTCTATTTTTTCCTAAGTCTTCATAGGTTACTGGAAGATTTAAATGGATTTTATCTAAAAGTGAAGTATCCTCGGGAATAAGTAAATTCCGAACTGCTTCACTTTTTTCTTCTTCTGTCCTGTGATCATAAGCCTTATTATCTGCAATTCTAGCCCTCCCTGCCCAGTTCGCTAAAGTTAATTCATCCATTCCCCCTCTCTCAGCTTTTGTACTTAACCAATGCCTTGCATTGTGTGATAGTAATCTAACAAACTCTCCTTTCGAAGTAGTTATACAATGCTTTTCCCATAATGATGTTTTGGGACGTGTATCAGAATAGCAGAATCTATCATTAATAAGATTTACTGTTGGTAATATAAAAGAAAATTTTTTAGGGAGAAAATCATCATGAAATTCATTTTCTCTGAATAATAATAAGGCTTCAGAAGCTTTAACGTTTCTATTTTTATCAATATATGGCCAGTAATTGAATTTTGAGGTATATTTATCGTATAAGTACTTTCCTAAAACATTAGAAGTTATAACGCCATTATTTTCTTTCATTAACTTTTCAAACCACTTAGTTTTAATCCCATGCTTTCCATTAATTTCTAAAATCTTACCTATTTCTATTTCAGTTAAAGGTTTTTGAGATAAATAATGGGATACTTGCATACCTTGATCTGGTGATATCATTACTGTGTTAGGATTTTCTTCTGCAAACTTTGCTGCTTTTCTTGCTAAAGCTCCTATATCTGTTAAACGTTTGACTGCTTCAATAATCACATCTTGTATGCTACTAGGGACCCATTTCAAACCCTCTTTTCCATTTTTTGCAGGTATCCATCGAATACCTAATTGCTTATTTCCTAAGCTATCTTCTTCCCATTCTAAGCAATTAATAGATAAAGACATCAACTCAGAACAACGAGATGGAGCGACCATAAGTAGAGCCATAACTGCTGTATAATACTCAGTTTCTTTATCTAAATTTGGTGCATCATGAAAGAGTTTAGCAACCAACATCATTTCTTCATCTGTTGGCATTTTACTTGAACGGTATTCTTTTCCTCTTTCATCAAGCAATATCGTTAAATCTCTAGGACGTTTATATGGGTTATTCCATAAAGACAAATTTGGAGTAATACCATTTTCACGACAAAAATCAAATAACTTCTCAAGTTGATATCCTAATTTATTGACTGATTCAGTATCTTTTTTATATTTTTTCAATACAAGGGTTTCAACTTCATTAATGACTAAATTATCGAGTTGTAATATATCACAATTGTCTTTTACATTGTATAAAGCCATTTCAGCCATACGTAATGATTCTATGTGCCGTGATAATTGACGAACTGGCTGCTGAGAATAAACATAACGAATGTATGCTTTAGCAAAATCAATAAATGGTTCAGATAACGGCTCATATTGATAGGATGTAGATTTAACCCTATCTGTGGAAAAACGGACTTGAATGTTGTGAATATTAAAGGTATCTCTCCATTGATTATTGTCCCAACAATTACTCCCGAAAGCTGTAAGTTTGTTTTTACAGAAAGTGATAAAATTTTCTAAACTAGATTTTGGATTCTCATGTACTTGGAAAAAAATGTATTATTCATAATTAATGAGCCTCCATATTTTTTTTCATTTCATCACACGCTTGAACAACATATTCAACAGCCAATATAATACGATCCTTAGAAGATGCATAATCTATACTTTTAGTTCTTCTTAAACGCTCTTCTTTCTCTTTATACAGTTTATTTAATATTTGTTGATGTGGACCATCAACCAAAGGTCTAAATTTAGGACATAAATAACAAGTCTCATAACCAGTTATACAAAAATCATTCGTCCCACATGCACCTATGGTATCTACTCCGTTATTAGTTATTAAAGATGTTGGATCAAATCCTCTCTCACTTTCATTCAAATTAGAAATAATTCTGCCAACAAATGCTTGGGCTAGTTTTCCCATTTCAGCACCCATAACGCGATCAATATAGTGGATTAAATTTAAATCAGGATAAGGCGACGAAGCCGCAGACAGTACAAATAGTACGGCAAGGCGAGGCAACGCCGTACTGGTTTAAATTTAATCCACTATATATTGCACTGTATCCGCTGTATTTTCAGTATAGACTTTCACATTTTGTGTATCTGAGTGATCTAATAGTTCTGCTATAATCGCTGCACCAACTCCTTTTCTCCCTAGGTTAGTTCCCCTTGTATGACGAAAACGTCTTGCATTAACATGAATGATTTCACCTGTCCGCTCTGAAACAGCTTTTTGATGAATACAGAATTTTCGTAATGTGTTTTTCTCTAATGAAGATGTTGAGTAATGAAAAATATCTTTATCTAATAATGAAAGATCAAAACACCTATTTTGTATATTCCTTTTCAAAGTATACCAATCGATAAACATTGGTAATCTCATTTTATAATCTGATATAAATGTTTCATCAACCAAACTAAGTAATTTTTTGTATTGATATTCTATGAAGTTTAAGAGAATTAAATACAAATCCTCTGTGATGGCAAGCTTTTTAAATGTTCCTCTAAATAACCCACCTCTCTTTTTAGCCCTAGGGATATTTAGGAAATAATTCCATGTTCCTTGAGAAATTTCCTTTTTCAAGTCTTCAAATTTTAAATGGCGGATTTGAATAGGTCTTCTCGCGGTAGCTTGAAGTAAGTGAATATATGTATATGTTTCAAATGGAATAAGATCTTCTTTCCAAAGTCTAGCCAGCTCCGTCATTAAAGCCAAAATTTCATTTTCAGTAAATGCACCTGTATAAGGGCATCTCATTAATACCGCTTTACCTTTGTTGTTTCCACTCAAGGTAAAGCTTTCTAGCAGCAATGCAACTGATTCATCAACTCCATAATAACCATACTCATGCCATGAGAGCAAAAAACCTTTTAGTGCACCTAAATACCATTCATGATCTTTTCCTAATTTATTTTTCCAATCCAAGATTATTGGCACGTTAATATTTTCTAATCTAGTTGAAATTACTAATCGTTGGAACTGTTGGTACATGTGAGATACGTGATAACTTGAATATTTTTCGGCATATATTGCTAATGTCTTTCTAAACCCTTCTAATGTTTTTTTATTAATTCCTAATATGTGTTTAGAAAAATTAATCTTTATTTCTTTGCTTATATGCCAAGAATTTTCGTTTTCATCAAATACATATCCATCTCTAGATTGTCTAATAATTTTATTATGATTCATAATCATCAACCTTTTTTTGAAACTCAATTTGAAGTTCTAATAATATCTTGTTAGCTTTTTCTCTAATATAACGTTGATTATAGAAATTACCTGATTTTTCTGACGTATGCCCCATTAGATGCTGTCTTATTTTTGCCTCTTTTTCAGGGGAGATAAAATCTTTATGGGAAGAATCATGATTTAAATTTTTATTATTCTTATCTACTTTTCGTGAAAAATATAAGTTCCATTCATGACGAAAAATATGCGGATGAATAATAGAGAATCTTGGATCTACCTTTTTCATCGTTGGTACAATAACGTTGTCAAAAGAACTTGTACTAATTGGACTCCCTTGAGTTTTTCCTTTTCGATGAGTTACAAACAAATATGGATGTGTATTCGCATTGGGAACTTTAGAACGATAATTCATAATATAATCATTAAGTAGTTGAGCTATCTTTTGTGATATTGGCAAGCGTCTTTCTTTAGTTTTACTAACTGCCTGAATTTTTCTTGTGTCAAATTTATCATCATGCGTTCGCTTTATTGTAACCGATGGTTTAGCAGTCCCTATATCGATAAATGGTATTTGAAGTGATAATAGTTCTCCTCTTCTAATTCCTAATTCTTTCAGTAAGATAAACATTAAATGGTTTCTTTTTCTTATTCCGATATCTTGAAACGGATTATTAGGGTTTGAAAAGTTCGCAATAGACATAAACTCATCTAACAATCCATCGGGTAACTCACTTTCTGGTTTTATAGATAATGCTTTATGATTCTTAGGTCTTACTCCTTTAATTAGTGTAAGTAATTTTGTTAATTTTTTGATATATTCGTTAGATACACTTATTACTTTAGATAGAAATAATATGTATTCTGAAAGTGTTGTTAGCCTATTATATTGGTGACTAAGGGATACAGACGAGTAAATATCAATAAATTGAGTTCGACCTTTCATTGACACAGTTTTTTTTGTACTAATTACATTTTTTTGCTTTTTTACATTTAGTCTCATATGTTGAATAAGAGATTCTAATTGATTTTCTGTTAAGAGTATCTCTTTATGAATTAGATCACTAATAACAAGATTATTCTCTTTTTCCCAGTTCATTAGCCATTGTATGGTTCCTAGTTTATTTCTAATGGTATTTACTGCGGATTGATTACGTAGTTCTACTGTTACCCATAGGGTTGAATAAAAATCAGGTATACCAGTTTTCTCATTAACTAACATGGAAAAGCGTTCTCCATTTGAAAACAGGATTGTTTCTAGTCTATACATATCTACTAAATTTACAGAGTTAATATATATAAATACTAACAAAGAAGATAACAAAAGTCAAAATATGTGTAAAAAAAGAGAAACCTTGCTATATAAGGTTTCTCTGGGTTTTAATGATTTATTTTTTACAAAATTCAAGTATATAGAATTCAGAAGGGAATATCGTCGTCGATGTCTTCGACAGGGGCTGCCGGTGCGGCGGGTGCTTGGCGGCGTGGGGCGGCAGGAGGCTCTTGGTTTTGCGGGGCGGCTTGGTACTGTTGTTGCGGCGCTTGTTGTTGGTAGCCGCCTTGGCTGTAACCGCCGTCGTCGTAAGGTGCGCCGCCGCTGTTGTCGTTGCGGCCGCCGAGCATTTTCATTTCGTTGGCGATAATGTCGTATGCGGTGCGTTCGATGCCGTCTTTGCCTTGGTATTTACGGCTTTGAATGCGGCCTTCCAGATAAACTTGGCTGCCTTTTTTCAGATATTGTCCGGCGATTTCGGCGAGACGGCGGTACATGGTGATGTTGTGCCATTCGGTGCGTTCTACGCGCTGGCCGTTGCGGTCGTTCCATGTTTCGCTGGTGGCAACGCTGAAATTGCAGACGGCTTCGCCGTTGGGCATATAGCGGACTTCGGGGTCGCGACCGAGACGACCGATAAGGATGACTTTGTTCAATGACATTTTTTAAACTCCTGTGATGATGTTTTCGGCGGCCTCTTGGTCAAATCCTTTTTGCAACGCCTTGATGTAAATAGTTTGTTTGTCTGCGCTGAAGGTAATGCTTTCGACGCCTTCGACTTGGGACAATGCTTGGTAGAGCGAATCGTGTTTTTCCTGCCATGCGGGGCTGACGGGATAGCTGAGGTTTTTGACGGGTTTGGGCGCGGGCGCGAGTACGGCGATGACCAGCCATAGCAGCATCAATACGCTGCAAAAGGTGAAAACGCCTGCAAAGCTGTATTGTTGAAACAGCCATCCGCCGCTTGCGCCGCCCACAAACAGCCCGACGGACTGCATGGTATTGTAAACGCCCATCGCCGTGCCTTTCAAATCGGCCGGCGCAATCTTAGATACCATGGACGGCAGGCTGGCTTCCAATACGTTGAAGCCGATAAAGTAAACAACCAGATAGGCGGTAATCAGCCAAATCGAGTGCATGCCGAACAATAAGCCGATTTGCGCCGCGGCGATGCAGGCGATGCCGAGGATGAAGACTTGCTTGAGCTTGTTGCGGGTTTCGCCGATGATGATGAGGGGGATCATGATCACCAGCCCTGCGATGGTCGAGGGCAGATAGACTTTCCAATGCTGGATTTTTTCCAAACCGAGCTGCGTCATGGCAAAAGGCAGGGCGGTGAACAACGCCATTTGTGCGGCATGCAGCGCGAAAATACCGAAATCCAGGTTGAGAAGCTGGCGGTCACGAAGGACTTCGCCCATGCGCGAGGGCTGCGCCTGTGTGTCTTCGTGCAGCTTGGACACTTCGGGATCAGGAGTCATCCAAGCGACAACGCCTATGCTGATGACGGTCAGGATACCAGTCAGCATAAACAATCCGGGAACGCCGATTATGTCCGCAATCATCGGGGCGACCACCAGGCTGACGGAAAAGGTCAAACCTATGCTTAAGCCTATCATCGCCATTGCGCGGGTACGCACACCGTCTCGGGTCAAGTCGGCAAGCAGCGCGGTTACTGCTGCGCTGACTGCGCCCGCCCCTTGAATGGCGCGCGCGGCAACCAGCATGGGTAATGAGTTGGCGGCAGCGGCGAGAAAACTACCGGCGGCAAAGACAATCAGTCCGACATAAATGGTTTTTTTGCGCCCGAATTTATCGGAGGCGATGCCCAAAGGCAGTTGCAGCAAAGCCTGCGTCAGTCCGTAGATACCCATTGCCAGACCGACCAAGGTTTTGTTGTTTTCCGCGCCGGGCAATGAGGCGGCATATAAGGACAAAACGGGGAGAACCAAGAACATCCCCAACATACGCAGTGCGTAAACGCCGGAGAGGGTGGTGCTGGCACGCCATTCGTGCGGGAACATTTGGATGCGGGTGTCTTTTGCCATAAACGGTTTTTCAGACGACCCGGTAGGGTTGGAGGTCGTCTGAAATTTTAAAATTATCAGATGTGCGGATTATACAGGATTCAAAAGGGTTTGCATTTGCACGGGCCGCAGCTGTTTATACCCCGCGGTCAG
>CALDNV010000110.1:0-3695 GCA_937914605.1 uncultured Neisseria sp. | reverse complement strand
GATAACCGTGCCGTCAAATTACTTTCATACGCGTGAACGATTGGGTGCTTTAGGCGGCATCGTGCAACATCATACCGCCTTGTACCGCAGCGTGGCGGTACATGAACCGACCGTGGTTATCGTGCGGCGCGGATGCAAGAAGCTGCGGTGGGCGGGGCGCGAATTGAGGATTGCGGCGGGTGAGGCTGTCGCATTGGCAGGCGGGCAGACGTTTGACGTCATCAATATTCCCGATTCAGACGACCTCTATCAGGCGCAATGGATTGCTTTCGAACAGGAAGCCATAGAAAGGTTTGCCGCACAATACGGGACGGCGCAGGCAGTGTGCGATGCGGTGAAGCTGCCGCATCCCAGGCAGATGAACGCGGCGTTTGATTATGCGGCTGCGGTGCTGGCGGATGAAGAAGTGCCGCACAATGCGGCGGAGGCCGCGCTTTGCGGCGTGTTGGCGTGGTTGCAGCATGACGGCATCGGTTTTGCCGTGTACGAAGGCGTCAACCTGATGCGGCAAATCCGCAAACTGATTACCGCCGATATGGCTGCGGACTGGTCGTCGGCGATGTTGGCGCAGCGGCTTAATTGCAGCGAGGCTGCATTGCGGCGGCGGTTGGCGCGGCAGGACACGAATTTCCGTACGCTGCTGACGGATGTACGCATGATGCGCGCGCTGACGCTGTTGCAGGTTACGCAATGGCCGGTGGCGCAGATTGCCGGCGCGGTCGGCTATGACTGCCCGTCCCGTTTCAGCGCGCGCTTCAAAGAGCGGTTCGGTTGCGTACCGTCGGCGGTCCGCTCGGAAGCGGAGCCGGCGGCATATCGGCGCACGGGGCAGGTCAGCGTCGGTATTCGACCGTGAATTTTGCTTCGCCCAAGCTGTTTGCCCTAGTAAAGAAACCGACCAGCGCGGGTGTGGATTCGGCGGTGATGTTCGGCAGCTTGGCGACTTTCAGCGCGGTGAGTGTGAATTCGTAGTGGTGTTTCCTGCCTTCAGGAGGACACGCGCCGCCGTAGCCCGGAGTGCCGAAGTCTGTGCGAGTTTGCAGCGCGCCTTTGGGCAGCCTGCCGCCTTGTGCGGTAATGCCTGCGGGCAGGCGGCGGACATCGGCGGGGATGTCGGCGACCACCCAGTGCATCCAGCCCAGGCCGGTCGGCGCGTCTTTATCGTAAACGGTCAGGACGAAACTTTTTGTCCCTGCGGGCGGATTTTTCCACGACAGCGCGGGCGAAGCATTGCCGCCCGAACAGCCAAAGCCGTAAGGCGCGCTCAAAAGCTGGTTTTGCGTGAAGCCGCCGTTTTTGGACGGGTTGTCGAATTGCAGCGTGAATGCGCCCTCGGCAAAGGCAGCGGTTGAAAAAGCCAGCAGTACGGAGGAGAGGATGCGGGTTTGCATAGATGATTCCTTTGCTTGATGAATAAGTGGATTCATTATAGGCTGTCAATGGCGGCAGGAATGTGCCGAAACGGTTGGATGATGTGCCGAAATGCGCAAATGTAAAAATCCGTGGTTTCAGACGACCCTTTGCAGGTCGTCTGAAATCTTTAATTCCTTTCCCTGAGGCTTTAGAAATATCGAATATTTAGGAATCGCCGCAACCTGACCCTCAAGATTTACGTCGTAGCCCGTTCCTACGCCGGCGTGCGGAAATGGCGAAAATTGGGGATTTTGCCGTCAAATCCATGATAGAGATACGGAGCAAACGAATGATTACCCTGCCTGCCTTAAACAATCTGCCGTCAAAATGGGATGAAATTCGCCATTGGCTCGAAACCCAAGTTTTTGAGTGTGAAGTCATGCCGTATCCCAATCTGACGGAACACGAAGCCAAACAGTTCGAGCAGGATTTTATCGACCGTATCGGCTGCGCGCCTGAAGAATATGTCCGTATCCGCCGCGCCATCAGCCTGTTGGAAGCACGTTATCTTGACAGTCCGAACGAATTAACCTCTGCCGCCATTGCCACGCCTTTGGGTGAGATGCTGGCGGTGTTCGGCGGCAAAGGCTTGTGTTTGCTGGAATTTGTCGGGCAGAAGCATATGGAGCAGGAAATTACCGCCGTCCAAAAAGCTTTGCGCGGACGGTTTGTGTTTCGGGAGGATGAGCGAACGCAACTTCTGCGGCAGGAATTGGACGTATACTTCAAGGGTCGTCTGAAAACCTTTGCCACGCCTTTGGAGCAGGTGGGAACCGAATTTCAAAAGCAGGCATGGGATGCGCTCTTGGCGATTCCTTACGGAGAAACGCGCAGCTACAAGGAGCAGGCGCAGCGTTTGGGCAATCCTAAAGCCGTCCGCGCCGTTGCCGCCGCCAACGGGCAGAACAAAGTGTCCATCCTGATTCCCTGCCACCGCGTCATCGGCAGCGACGGCAAGCTGACCGGCTACGCAGGCGGCTTGAACCGCAAACAATCGCTGCTTGCTTTGGAACGCGGCGAAGTTCAGACGACCTTGTTTTGATTTTGAGGTAAGTCGGATGCTGGTATCCGACAACACCGATTGAAATGATCGGATTCGAAAATCCGAACTGACTAAAATAGAGCAGCGGCAGATTGCTCATCAATGCCCGACCTGCCGGAAAGGAGAAATACGAATATGAACCTGAAAAACCGCCATTTCCTGAAACTTTTAGACTTCACGCCCGAAGAAATCACCGCCTACCTCGACCTTGCTGCCGAGTTGAAAGCCGCCAAAAAGGCAGGGCGCGAAGTGCAGCGGATGAAAGGGAAGAACATCGCCCTGATTTTTGAAAAAACATCGACCCGCACCCGTTGCGCGTTTGAAGTCGCCGCGCGCGACCAAGGGGCGGGGGTGACTTATCTGGAGCCGTCCGCCAGCCAAATCGGGCATAAGGAAAGCATTAAAGACACCGCCCGCGTGTTGGGCAGGATGTACGACGGCATCGAATATCGCGGCTTCGGGCAGGATGTGGTCGAAGAATTGGCGAAATACGCCGGCGTGCCCGTGTTCAACGGCTTGACCAACGAGTTCCACCCCACCCAAATGCTCGCCGACGCGCTGACCATGCGCGAACACAGCGCCAAACCTTTGAACCAAACCGCGTTTGCCTACGTCGGCGACGCGCGTTACAACATGGCAAATTCGCTGCTGGTGTTGGGCGCGAAGCTCGGCATGGACGTGCGTATCGGCGCACCGAAAACCTTGTGGCCGTCTGAAAACATCGTCGCCCGCGCCCGCGCCGTCGCCGAAGAAACCGGCGGAAAGATTTTGCTGACCGAAAACGCGGAAGAAGCCGTCAAAGGCGCAGATTTTATCCATACCGACGTGTGGGTCAGCATGGGCGAGCCGAAAGAGGCGTGGCAGGAACGCATTGATTTATTGAAAGATTACCGCGTTACCCCCGAACTGATGGCGGCATCGGGCAACCCGCAGGTCAAATTCATGCACTGCCTGCCCGCCTTCCACAACCGCGAAACCAAAGTCGGCGAATGGATTTACGAAACCTTCGGCTTAAACGGCGTGGAAGTAACGGAAGAAGTATTCGAAAGCCCCGCCAGCATCGTGTTCGACCAAGCGGAAAACCGGCTGCACACGATTAAAGCGGTGATGGTGGCGGCGCTGGGGGATTGACGGTGTTTTTGTTTGAATCCATTAAAAAGGTCGTCTGAAAATCAATATATCGGGTTTGAACTGGCCCCCAAATCTTGGACACTCATAAAAGCCTATTCAGGCGCTCTGT
>CALDNV010000109.1:0-5686 GCA_937914605.1 uncultured Neisseria sp. | reverse complement strand
GTCTGCGGCTTCGTCGCCTTGTCCTGATTTAAAGTTAATCCACTATATTTCCCAACACCACCCAATCCACTGCCAAAACATCTGCAAAGGTCGTCTGAAAGCCAACCTCAAGAAACTAAAGCTTCTTTTAAACGCTTTCAGACGACCTCTTATCTAATTTAAATGCCGAATAAAATATAATCTTTGCAAAAACACAACAAAAAATAATACAAAAATTTACAAAAAACACAGGAACTTATAAAATACCAAACAATAACAGTTGCAACAATAATCACAAATCATAATAATGTCATATATACCGTTCAGGCAAAAAAGCCTGCCGTATATCAGTTACACAGAAATATTACGGAGACTGTGTCAATACACACCTAAACTCACATACAAGGATAAATCCGATGAAAACACGTTTTACTTTAACCTCTCTGGCTCTGGCTTCTCTCATGATGATGAGCAATGCTGCAATGGCTGATGTTGTCGCCCCTGGTACAAACCAATTTTTCAACGTTAAACTGAAAGTAACTGGCTCATGTGAAGTATTCACTGTCACTAGTGGTAAAACAAGTGCAATCACAGCTGACAGCGATACCATTTCCGGCGCAGATATCGACTTTGGTTCTCACCTGGCGGAAACTAACAGTGCCGAATTGTCCAAAGAAAATGAAGGCAAAGCAGGAAATGGCATCCAAGTCGCCTGTAGCAAAAACACTGCATTCCAGGTTGCTTTGGAACCAAGCAATAACAGCGAGGAAGGCACTGGTGCTATGAGCAGCGCGACCACCGGTGGTAGCAACCAAGATCAAATTGCATACCAGCTCTTCAAACCTACTATCAACAATCCAGGAACAGAAACTGAAGCAGTTAGTGATAGCATTAGTGCAAACAAATGGGGTAAAGGCGCCAACGCCTTGTCTTTACTAGGCAAAGGCACAACCACTCCTATCACACTGCCTGTATTTGCCAAAATCGCAACGGGCGCATTGACAAACAAAACTCCTGATCTCTACCAAGACCACGTAAAAGTAACCCTGACCTACTAATCCGGTTTACTCCCTCAAAACAAAAAAACCAAAAAATCCTCATGCAAAAAGCAATCAGCACACTTGTCGGTATGCTGACGGCGGCAGCGGTTTTACCAAGCCATGCCGCCGGCTTGCAAGTCAGTCCGACATCGCTTTCCCTGCCCGCCAAACAGCGGGCGGGTATTTTTACTTTGGGAAACAAGGGCGCAGAGCCGTTGACGGCACAAGTGCGCGTATTCCGTTGGACGCAGGACGCAAACGGCGGTGAAGTGCTCGAACCTACCGATGCCGTCATTGCCAGCCCGCCCATGGTCAAACTGGAAGCGGGTGCGCAGCAGCAGTTCCGCGTGATGCGCGTCAAACCGTCCGACAAACAGGCTGAAGAAGCCTACCGCCTGATTGTGGACGAGCTGCCCGCTCCCGATGCGAAACCACGAAAAGGCATTCAGTTGGTGATGCGCTATTCGCTGCCGCTGTTTGTCAACGTTCAAAACAATGCCGAACCGAAGCTGCAATGGCGCGCGGAAAAAGCCGCGAACGGCAAAGCGGTTTTGGTTGCCGAAAACACGGGCAATGCCCATGCGCAACTGAGCAATATTACTTTTCAGACGACCTCTGCCAAAGACGCATTGACGCTGGCAAACGGTTTGGCGGGCTACGTCCTGCCGGGCAACACTTGGAAACGCGAATTGGAAGTTTCCCCCGCTTCTCTAAACCAAGGTCGTCTGAATGCCACGGTAAACGGTATGCCGATCCAAACGGAGGTACGGTTTGCCGCCCCATGACCTAAGGACACGGCTCACCCGGCTGAGTGCCGCGCTGATGCTGTGTTTCTACGCCCTGCCCTCTCCTGCTCAAGACATCCTGACGCAGGCGGCGCCTGCTGCCTACGAGCAGGCATGGCTGACCGTTTACCCGCAGGTCAAAGTCAACGGCAGCATACGCGACGGTATCGAACCCTTCATGTCGCGTAACGGCGTGCTGTATGCGCGTCCCGAATCCCTGCGCGCCTACGGCATTGCCCTGCCCGACGCAGAAGCTGCCGAGGCAGGCAAAAACGGCGTTGTGCCTGAAATTCAGGACGGCGCGTCCACACCCGGCGCGGGCGTATGGTTCGAACTCTCCGCCATCCCCGGATTGCAGGCGAAATACGATGCCGCCGCGCAAACCCTTGATCTCACCGCCCCCCTCGAATGGCAGCCCGACCTGAAAACCGCCCGAATCGGCGCATTGCAGGAAAACCGCTACGCCATCGCCAAACCCGGCTTTGCCGCCGTTCTGAACTATGACGCCAATATCTCGCGCAACCGCTCCGGCAACGGCACGCAGGGCGTTTTCGGCGAAATGCGCCTGAGTACGCCTTGGGGCTATCTGAACCACACCCAATTTGCCAACCGTAGCCGCGACAAAGAAAGCGGCTCCCGCGGCAACACCGCCCGCCTGGATACCTACTGGCGCACCGTCTGGCCCGAACAAGGCATATCGCTGACCGTGGGCGACACCCTGACCGGACAAATCGGCTCATGGGGCGGCACACGCATCGGCGGTATCAAAATCTCCCGCACATACAACACCCGCCCGTGGAAACAAACCGCCCCACTGCGTTCCTACCTCGGTAAAAGCACCCTGCCCGGCACGGTCGACCTCTACCTCGACGGCGTCAAACAAATGAGCCGCGACATCGAAGCGGGCGAATACGAACTCATCCTGCCGCCGTCCATCAGCGGCCGCAGCAACGCCCAAGTCGTCGCCACCGACGTACTGGGGCGCACCGTCGTCGTCGATATGCCGCTTTACGGCGGCAGCGGACTTTTGGCAAAAGGCTTGAACGAATGGTCGTTTGAAGCAGGCTACGTCCGCCGCGATTACGGCATCCGTTCCGCCAAATACCAATCCGACCCCGCCGCCTCCGGCACACTGCGTTACGGCGTCAGCAACACCCTGACCGCCCAAATCCACGGCGAAGCCGCGCGCGGCTACCGTCAGGCTGGCATTGCCGCCGATACCGTATTGGGTTCGCTCGGACAACTCAATCTTAATTATGCCGAAAGCCGCTTTGCGGGCAAAACAGGACGGCGCGGCAGCGCGTTTTTCAGCACCCAATGGGACAGGCTCTCCTTCAGCGCGGGCGCAAGCCGTACCAACGGACAATTTGCCGAACTGGGCGATACCGCATACGGCGCAGACTTTTTCAAAGCCACACGCCACCCCGCCACATCCGCTTCCGCATCCGCAGGCTGGAGCAGCGACAAACTCGGCTCATTCAGCCTATCCTACGTCCATTCCCACACCGAAGGCAGCCCCGCCGACGGCGTAGGCTCATTCGGCTGGAGCCGCAGCTTCAAAAACCGCACCTCGCTCTACGCCGGCGCCAATAAAAACTTCCGCAACAGGCGCGAACTGAGTTTCCACGCGGGCCTCTCCGTCAGCCTTGACAACGGCTATTCGACCTCCGCAGGCATCAGCAGAAACAAACAAAACAACAGCTATCAGGCAACCCTGAACAAAACCAGCAGCGGCATGGGCAGCACCAGCTGGGGCATAGGCTGGCAGCAAAACGACAACACAAACGGCAACCGCAGCAACACTTTCAACGGCAACATCCGCCATCAAAACACCTACGGCGACGGCTGGGCAAACGTTTACAGCCAAAGCGGCAACAGCAACTGGAACGCAGGCTGGAGGGGCGGCCTCGTCCTCATGGGCGGCAGCCTCTTCGCCACCCGCCAAGTCAACGACAGTTTCGCCGTCGTCAGCACCGGCGATATGGCGGACGTCCCTATCCGCGCAGGCGGCATGCCCGTAGGCAAAACCAACCGCAAAGGGCTGGCACTAATCCCCAGCCTCTCTGCCTACCAAAAAAACACCGTCAGCGTCGATATTGCCGAATTGCCGCTGGATGTCCAGCTTGAACACACCGTCGCCGAAATCGCCCCGCCCGAACGCTCGGGCATGCGCGTCGAATTCAAAATCCAGCGTACCCGCGCCGCCACCATGACGCTGAAAGACGCACAAAACCAATTACTCCCGAGCGGCGGCAGCATTACTGCCGAAGACGGCACACCGGCAGCCGTAACCGGCTTCGACGGCAAAACATATATTGAAAACATGAAAGAAGGTAGAAACCGCTTCACCGTCGCCCTCCCCGAAAACGGCGGCACTTGCACCTTCGAAGCGGACTACCCTGAAACACACAATCCGGATTCCATCCCGGAACTGGGAGACATCATATGCAGATAAATATAAAGAGAGGTCGTCTGAAAACCGCAAACCGCCTTTTCCGACAAATGACATTGCCTGCCATATTCGGACTGCTGTCCCTGTCCGCAGGACAGACTTGGGCAAACAGCGGCGAAGCTGGGAAATTTGTACAATGTACGGCAACAGTACAAGGCAACGGAACTGTCAACGGCCATCCTGCCTTGGTATTTGGAAGTCAAGGCAACGGCGTCAACCTTCTGAACAACAACCAGCCGGAAGATATTCAAGCCACCATTAACTACACATGCTCCAACACCATTGCCCAACCCTTAAAAGTACGCCTGTGCTTCAATATTGACGGAGGTCAGGGTTCACCGACTACATTTAATCCCCGAAGAATGACTCACTCCAATAGTAACAACCAAACGCTGCAATTCTTGTTGCTTAAACCCAATGACACAGAATGGGGTTCAGATTCAAAAAAAAATACACCCAGCAGTGCCAGCACAGATATCATGCGCATCCCCGCCAAAGACACCGTCACAGGAAGCATAACTATTAAAGCAAGATTGGTTAGCGGACAAAGTAACATCATCCCCACGACCACGGGGCACTCTTATCTCTCGAACTTTACCGGTGGCTCCACCGCCTTAAGTTGGAGGGCTGCATATGATACTGCTCCCGATCCTGTCGATTGCGGGGGATTCCTAACCAGCCAACGTTTCTCCTTTGTCGTCCAAGCCCATGTTGCGCCCGTCTGCGAATTTATCTCCGCCGACGATATCGATTTCGGCACACACACCGCCGGCAGTACCAACCTGAAGCAGTCGGGCAACCTCACCGTCCGCTGCACCAACGGTACGCCCTACACTATCGGCCTGATTCCTTCCAACGGCAATCAGGAAGGCAGCGGCGAGATGAAATCCACCAATCCTGCCAACACCGACAAAATCCCCTACCGCCTCCGAAAAGGTACCTATGCAACTGCCCCTTTTTGGGGCAATAAGCCATCTGCTCCAGGCAAGGCGCAAGAATTTCCCGGAAACGGCAGCAGCCAGATACACACCATCTCGGCGGAAGTCCAAAACACCGACTACACTCCGGGCGAATATCAAGACAAAGTAACCGTCGATATCCGATACTGATCCGAAAGGTCGTCTGAAAAACAGTGTGGCATTTCGGTTATCAAAATGCTGCTCGAACTGTGCTTTCTAATGATGCCGGCGTTCCTGCAAAACCTTGAATCCTTCCTAAATGCAAGCCTGCGACTTATCGTCAGGTTTGCTTTCGAATCATTCGGGTTTGGCGGGAACGCTTTTTTTCAGACAACCTCCCCCATACGCTCCCAAAACAACATATAGTGGATTAACTAAATCAGGACAAGGCGACAAAGCCGCAGACAGTACAGATAGAGACCTTTGCAAAATTCCCCAAAATCCCCTAAATTCCCACCAAGACATTTAGGG
>CALDNV010000108.1:0-5681 GCA_937914605.1 uncultured Neisseria sp. | reverse complement strand
AACGCCGTACTGGTTTAAAGTTAATCCACTATAACAACCCATAATCAAATGAAAAGATAGAAAATATGCAACTTTTTCCAGCACTAGCACAACGTTATTCCGAAGAACACCAGTCCGCAGGCGAAGCGCAGCGTTTGGCGCAGGAAATCGCCTTTGCGCCGATTGTGTTCCAAGTATCCCGCCTGATGGTGAAATTCGGCATTTTGGATTTGCTGAACGACCATTCAGACGGCCTTACTCAAGCCGAAATCGCCGAGAAAGCGCAAATCAGCGGTTACGCCGCGCAAGTGCTGCTTGAAGCCTCGCTCTCCATCGGCACGGTGCACACCCGCGACAACCGCTATTTCATCAGCAAAGCCGGCTGGTTCTTACTGAAAGACAAAATGGCGCGCGTAAACATGGATTTCACGCAGGAAATCTGTTACCAAGGCATGTTTGACCTAGAAAAAACCCTGCAAACGGGCAAACCCGAAGGGCTGAAAGTTTTCGGCGGCTGGCCGACGATTTACGAAGGTCTGTCGTCGCTGCCGAGCGTCGCGCAGGAAAAATGGTTTGCCTTCGACCACTATTATTCTGACAATTCCTTTGCCGAAGCCCTGAAAACCGTGTTCGCCAAACCGGTTAAAAAACTGCTCGACGTCGGCGGCAACACCGGCCGCTGGGCGGAACAATGCGTCGGCTACAACGCCGAAGTCGAAGTTACCATCATGGATTTGCCGCAACAAATCGCCCTGATGCGCGAAGCGACCAAAGGCAAAACCGGCGCGGAACGCATCCATGCCCACCCCGCCAACCTGCTCGACCCCGAAGTCCCCTTCCCGACAGGTTTCGACGCAATTTGGATGAGCCAGTTTTTAGACTGTTTCAGCGAAGAACAAGTCACCGGCATCCTGCGCCGTGCTGCCGCTTCCATGGGCAGCCACACCAGCCTCTACATCATGGAACCCTGTTGGGACAGGCAGCAATACGAAACCGCCGCCTACTGCCTGACCATGACCAGCCTGTACTTCACCGCCATGGCCAACGGCAACAGCAAAATCTTCCATTCCGAAGACCTGATACGCTGCGTTGAAAACGCCGGATTGAAAGTGGCGGAAATTTCAGACGGCATCGGACGCGGACACAGCATCTTGCGTTGCGAAAAGGTCGTCTGAAAAACGGTATCTCCATGAAAACCCTTGTGTTAATCCCCCACTACAACCACCCCGCCGCCATCACCCGCGTCGCACAGACCATGCACGGCTTCGGTTTGGACGTATTGATTGTGGACGACGGTTCGCGCGAAGAATGCAAACCCGTATTGCAGGCATTGGTTTCAGACGGCATCCGCGTCCTTTACCGCCCCATCAACGGCGGCAAAGGCGCAGCGGTCAAAACCGGTTTGAAATACGCCGAAGAAAACGGGTACAGCCATGTTTTACAGGTCGATGCCGACGGGCAGCACCATCTGGACGACACGCCCAAACTCTTGGCGGCGGCGGAACAAAACCCCGAAGCCGTCGTCTGCGGCTGGCCGCAATACGGCGGCGACGCACCCAAAGCGCGGCTGTACGGGCGCAAGATTACCGACTTCTGGAACATGCTGCACACTTGGTCGTGCGACATCAAAGACGGCATGTGCGGCTTCCGCCTGTACCCGCTCGCCCCCGCGCTTTCGGTCGTCCGCGAAGAAACCGTAGGCGACCGCATGGATTTCGACACGGAAATCCTCATCCGCCTGTACTGGCGCGGCGTCAAGCCGGTTTGGATTAAAACGCCCGTGCAATACGCCGCCGACGGCGTGTCCCACTTCAACGCCTTCGCCGACAACGTGCGCATCAGCAAAATGCACACGCGGCTGTTTTTAGGGATGTTGCGGCGTCGTTTGGGCGCTTTATTCGGAAAGGCCGTCTGAAACCATGTCCGACAACACGCAAAACCACTGGGCGGCACAGCCTGAACGCGGCAGCCGCCTGTTTCTCGCCCTGACCACGCTGATGGTGCGCTATCTGCCTGCCTTCCTGATGAGGCCGTGCATCTGGTTTGTGGTGCTGTATTTCTACGCCACCGCGCCCAAACCGCGCCGCCATATCCTGCGGTATCAAACCCGTCTTCAGACGGCCTTTCCCGATACCGTTTTGCCGAAACACGGCGTATTCAAACAATTTATCGCGTTCGGCGAGGCAGTATGCGACCGTTTTGCCGTGTGGCAGCGCAAAATCCGTTATGAAGATTTGGTACTCGAAGACCCGGACGGCGTTTATGCGCAAGTGAGCAATTCGGTACGCGGGCAGATTTTCGCCTGCTCCCACTTGGGCAACACCGAAGTCTGCCGCGCGCTGGTGTCGCACCATAAAGGCTTCAGGCTCAATGTGTTGGTACACAGCAAACACGCGCAGGCGTTCAACGAAGCCTTGCAAAAAGCGGGCGCGGAACACATCCGCCTGATTCAGGTCACAGATTTGGATTCCACCCTGATGATGGAACTGAACCGCCGCATCGAAGACGGCGAATGGATAGCCATTGCCGCCGACCGCGTGCCCGTGCGCGGCGAGAAAACCGCCGACATCCATTTCCTAGGCCATACCGCCCCCATGCCGCAAGGCGCATGGCTCTTGGCGGCGCTCTTGAAAACGCAGGTGAACACGCTGTTTTGCGTCAAGCAAAATGGCCGCTACCATTTGAAACTGCGCCGCTTCACCGACACCTCCGACTGGAAACGCGGCAACCGCGAAGCCGCCGTTACCGCCGCCATGCAGGGCTTCGCCGATATTTTGGCGCAAGAATGCGCGCAAAATCCGCTGCAATGGTTTAATTTTTATGATTTTTGGAACGAGGAAGAAGAAAAGGTCGTCTGAATCCTGAAGTACCCCTAAATCTCGGGCATTCAATAAGAGCCTATTCAGGCGCTCTGTTCAAATTCAGACGACCTTTGTATGTGAACAGGCGGTTTACGCCTTGCCCGTGCTGCCGAAGCCGCCTTCGCCGCGTTCGCTGGCGGCAAATTCGTCCACGACTTTAAACGAGGCTTGGATGACGGGAACGATGACCATTTGCGCGATGCGCTCCATCGGCTCAATGGTAAACGCTTCTTTGCCCCTGTTCCACACGGAGACTTTAAGTTCGCCCTGATAGTCCGAGTCAATCAGTCCGACCAAGTTGCCCAAGACGATGCCGTGTTTGTGTCCCAGACCGGAACGCGGCAGCAAAACGGCGGCGTAGTCGGGATTGGCAAGGTGCACCGCCAGACCGGTCGGAACGAGATAGGTATCGCCCGGTTGCAGGGTCACGGCTTCGTCCAAACAAGCGCGCAGGTCCAGTCCGGCAGAACCCGGTGTGGCGTAGGCGGGCAGTTTGTCCGCCATTTTCGGATTAAGGATTTTCAGTTCGACTTCGGTTTGCATGGTTTTCGTTTGTATCAATAAAAAAGCGCATTATAACAGCAGCACTTGAGGCCGTCTGAACAATGGGGGTATGATGGGTCGGGGCGCATTTCCCGCTGACCCAATATCGGAAAACGGAGGATAAAAATGGATTTGCACAATATCCGCGAAGATTACAGCAAGCGAGAACTGTCGGAATCGGAATGCCATGCCGACCCGATTGTCCAGTTCGAGCAATGGCTGAACGAGGCGATTCATTCGCAAGTCAACGAGCCGACCGCCGTCAACGTCGCCGCCGTGGGCGAAGACGGCAGGCCGAACAGCCGCATGGTGCTGCTGAAAGAAGTCAATCCGCAGGGATTTGTGTTTTTCAGCAATTACTTAAGCCGCAAAGGACGCTCGTTTGACGCGCATCCGTTTGCCGCCATGACGTTTTTCTGGCCGGAGCTGGAGCGGCAGGTGCGCGTTGAAGGGCGCATCGAAAAACTGGATGCCGCCGCTTCGGACGAATATTTCGACAGCCGCCCCTACACCAGCCGCATCGGCGCATGGGCAAGCGCGCAGAGCGAAGTGTTGTCGAGCAAGGCGGCATTGGTCGCCAAAGCCGCTGCCGTAGGCGCGAAACACCCGCTGCACGTCCCGCGTCCGCCGCATTGGGGCGGCTATCTCGTCATTCCCGACCGCATCGAATTCTGGCAGGGCCGCCCCAGCCGCCTGCACGACCGCATCCAATACCGCTTGGTTGACGGCAACTGGATACGCGAGCGGCTGTCGCCTTAAACTTTCCACAGCTTCAAGCCGATAGGGTAAAATCCCGACTCCCGCAAAAGGTCGTCTGAAATATAAAAACGTTTTAACAAAACTCGTTTCATTCGTTTTCAGATGACCTTTTATCCGTAACTTATCCTGCCGCCACCGCCGCAGAAGAACCGTTTTCCGCAGCGGGTTGAATTTGACTTGCTCAAATTCAACCCGCTGCCATCAAACGCGTTAGGAGAACCCATGTCCAAGCAACCCACCAGCAAACGCCAATGGCGCGACGGCGCAACCCCGTCTGCCAAAAAAACCGCCAAACCTTTCAAAAGCAAAGCCCGTCCCAAAGACGAAACGCGCAAAGCCGCTTCCAAACCTTACGGACAAAAAGTTTCAGACGACCTCAAGCCGCAAAACGCCCCCAAACAGCGCGCCGCCAAAGCCAGAAAACTCGTGGTCCGCAATCCCAACCAAAAAATCATGGAACGCGCGCGCGATTTGAAAGAACGCCGCAGCGACTTGTCGCGCATGGAGCCCGAACGCCTGCAAAAAGTGCTTGCCGCGTCCGGTGTCGGTTCGCGCCGCGAAATGGAAGAGTGGATTAACAACGGCTGGGTAACGGTCAACGGCAAAACCGCGCAACTGGGCGACAAAGTCACCCCCGACGACCACGTTACCGTCAAAGGCAGCATCATCAAACTTAAATGGGCAGACCGCCTGCCGCGCATCATCCTGTATTACAAACAAGAAGGCGAAATCGTCTCCCGCGACGACCCGCAAGGCCGCGTCAGCATCTTTGACCGCCTGCCGCAGGCCGCCAGCAGCCGCTGGGTCGCCATCGGACGCTTGGACATCAACACCAGCGGCCTGCTCATCCTGACCACCTCCGGCGAACTCGTCCAACGTTTCGCCCACCCCAGCTTCGAAGTCGAACGCGAATACGCCGTGCGCGTGCTGGGCGGGCTGACCACCGAACAAATGCGCAGCCTCACCGAAGAAGGCGTGATGCTCGAAGACGGCTTGGCAAAAGTCGAACGCATCTACGAACAAGGCGGCGAAGGTGCAAACAAATGGTACAACGTCGTGATTAAAGAAGGCCGCAACCGCGAAGTACGCCGCATATTCGAAAGCCAAGGCCTCACCGTCAGCCGCCTCGTGCGCGTCGGCTTCGGTCCCATCGGCCTGCCCAACCGCCTCAAACGCGGACAGTTCTACGAACTCAACCCCGCCGAAGTCGCCAACATCATCAAATGGGCGGACATGCTGCTGCCGGGCGAACGCCGCCGGAAGAAAAGTTAATGTAAGATAAATCGGGGTTGAGGCCTTTACAAAATCGTCTCAGCCCGACAAAATCTTGCCCAAGTCATAAACATAGTGGGTTAAGTTTAGACCAGTACCGCATTGCTCCGCCTTGTCCTGATTTAAACTTAACCCACTATTCACACATTAAAATTCAAATAAAAAGTGACCCTGCGCTATCGTTGAATCTGCCAATACACTGCTATCAATACTTTTATAGTAGATTAACTTTAAACCAGTACGGCGTTGCCTCGCCTTAGCTCAAAG
>CALDNV010000107.1:0-5676 GCA_937914605.1 uncultured Neisseria sp. | reverse complement strand
GGATTGGGGAGGAGGGATTGGGGATGGGAACAGCCGAAAACCTGTTTTTAGGTTTCGGCTGTCGGGGGAAGGGCTTTTTTGCACTCGGCCTTTTATTAGGGGCTTAGGAAACAAAATCACTATTGAGTGATTTTGCTTCCTAAGCGCCCCAAAATAATATTTAAAAAATAAAATCAAAAAACAAGATAGTAAAGACTTCCCAAAAATAAAGACTCATATATCTAAAACAGAATGAAAAAAATGTATCCCGTAACGCCCATCTATTTGTGTAATAGCTAATTGCTCCCCCTTTCCTGCTCCAACAAATTTTGCCGCACTAACTAAATTAATCCACCCTTGAATCGGTATCAAGTTACCACACAACCTATCTAAATTATTCATTGGATGAGCAGAATCTAACGAAATCAAATCAATATTATGTTTATATAGTACCTGTATCAACTCAGCCTGACTATTGGAATCCATATTACTTAACCATAATCCAAAAGTTGACTGTTTATTCAATTGATATTGGATTATTTGTTCAAGCATTTCATTTAAGTTTCCCTTAATCGTACTATTGGATCGAAGCATACGAATTTTAATTAATTCTTCTCGAATTAATGTTTTTCCAAGTAACAAGGAACATGCTGCTTCATTAGCATTAGTACTATTTACAGATAAAGCAATGATCAAAGCATGTTTAATTTTTTCTTTTTCCAACCAATCCTGAATTTCGTCAGGTTGAAAATCTGCAGCATTTTTTAGTAGGATATCAGGCATTTTTTGACAATTTTGTTCCTTTAATAAACGGATTACTAAATCAACGCTATTTTCCCCTAAACGACGATTTATCAGATCTTTCTCACTATGAAATTTGTCCTCTACAATAATAATTTTTAGATTTTCACCCTCTAAATCCTGTATTTTTTCTAAATCAGGCAAATGATGGAAAAGAATTTTTTCCAAAATAATTTCTTTCTTATCATAACGTTTGGTAAATAAATCCTTTCCCGTATCAAAAAATGAAAAAGGAGTAATTACTTGCTGAAAATTATGACGGATTTTTCCACTACTAACAGCCTCTATTAAAGGAATTTTAGTAATATCTATATTATCTGGCAAAATAAGAGTGTAATCATTAACATGCCAATACATCTGCGCCCACTGCTGCCATTTCCGGTGAATATTTTCTTTTTCCACTTCCCATGCTTCATGTTGCTGCTGTTTATTATATTTATAACTGAACTGCAAATAGAAAAATACTAAACACACGAACAAAGGAGGAAGTGCAGCAATACCTAATCCAGTAATCAATGGGATACCAGAGTAGGTCATACTTATAGCAACCAATACACCAACAATAGAAATAACTATAAGAATAAGTAACCATTTCTGCCAATTTATTGGTTTTGGTGCTTTGAATTCTGGAATTTCAGGGATTGGCCAACGGGTTCGTTTCATATTTTAATAAATTTTTAAAAATTAAATAACAAAAGATGCCGAAAACGGATATCTCCATTTCCGGCAACTCTTTCAGATATGGGTCAATTCGCTTTACCATTCAATCCAATATGTTGAGAAATATCTCCTTCGGGGTCGTATTTCATCCAAGTAGCTGTATTGCCTTCAATACGGTAAATTCCCCGATAGCGTGCGAGTCCTTGACCATTACCAAAAACAAAGGTTGACCAATAACTACTGCCTATCCTAACCCTACCACTATATTCCAACAATCCCATGCCAATATAAAAACTAGCTTGAGAGTCATGAACATAGTCATTATAAAACAGCTTTATAGCTTTCTCCCCATATAAATCTTTTTCGTATTCATCATTTTTTTCATCAAGATATATACGAGGCCTCTCCCGATATTTTTCCAAAATACCTTTTACAGTTGGATGATAGCTATGTTTAACTCCAAAGGTAGATAGCCACCGACGATTAAAAACACTCAAACCTTCTTCCAACAAATCATTAACCACCTTAAGCCCAATCACAGAATTATAATTTGGCGGTTGCCTCTCCAAATGCTGCTCCAATTTATTTGGATCAAATTCATTCTCAAGTTTTTTCTTTGCTTTGCTGGGTGACATTGCAGGCACTTCGGAAGTTGGTTTCTTAGTCGACTCTTGAGCTTGCGTCCTCTCTGCATCACCATTTGCGCGAAGATAAAAATCCTGCCACTCAAAACGGGGAACATTCTGTGACCTACCATACCAAGTTTTAGTTTGGGTTTGATATTTAGATGGAGCCTTATTTGAAAGGAAAATTTTACGTAACATAATGCCTCGGTACACTAAATAACTTTGGTTATACTGAGCAATATTATTAGCATGAGTATAAACATCTCCTCCTTCCTGAGCAATATCAACCCCTTTAAGCATTTGTCTCATATCATCTTTTATTGCATTAAACGCTGTAAAAAAATCATGATGTGCTAATATCTCACCATAAAGAGTATGTACATCATCTAATTTCATCTGATTGATATTGTAAGGCATTAGATTTTTAAATGGGGTACCTACACTAATAGCTTCATCATACATTTCTCTACCTGGTATAACGGACATATCGTATTTACCCTGCTCCATAAAACCATAACCACCACCTACATCCGAATGGGCTCCAGGGTAAAGTTTGAGAGTATGATTACCTTGATGCTCCGTCATGGTTAATGGAAAACAGGCTCGAGCCTCGTTACCGGCAATATAGTGTACACAGCGAATATTATCTGGTACAACTAGATTTTCAGGAGAAGCCCAAGACCAATGACCATCCACTAAACTACCAAACCAACGAGGTAGAATGCCGTTGCCACGAAATGACTTGATATCGACCATGCCTACCGAGGCCACAGTGTCGAAAATACCCATAAACTTTACTTCAACATCGATACCGCCAAATTTCAACTGCTCCGGCGAGCTACCACTCAATCGGGAAAGGCGGTTGACAAAACTGCGAGCCTCTGCCGCACCGCGCGAAAAGCCGAACGCATACAGGATGATTTTGCTGACCTTGCTGGTTTTCTTCCTTTCTTTTCCTGATTTTTCAATAGTTTCCCTTAAGTGCTTATTCAGATATTCAGGAAAGGTATCAACATCATTTTCAACTTTTTCTGCCCGATCACTCTTATTCCACGGAATGATATTTTTAATTTCTTCTTTTTCAATTATTATGGAATAAAGTTTCCAAAAAGCATAACAAATCCGCGCATTTCCTCCGTAGCCAAATGCCGAGCCCAAAATACTACCCTCTCCTTCATTGGGTTTGCCTTCGTCATTCTCAGAAAAAGGGGTACCTACGCCAGGAATATATTCTTTATATATGGAGTTTACCTCATCCTTAAATAATAAAAACAACTTCGCTACATTGCTTAAATAACTGGTAATTTTTTGTAACTGTTGCGAGTCATAATTATCAATATTAAGCCTTTTAAGGTGGACCTTGGTTTTTATTTCATCCGTATCCTTGTTATTTCCTGTACCGTCAAAAAACAACCCAAGCTGGATTTCCTTTTGGCAGAAAAATTTCTGTGCTATTCCGGTCGGCATATCTTTATTCCTTTATTACATATTACTCAACTGCATGACGCTTACCAATTTTCTTTTTCCGTTTTGGGTCGTCATCTTGCGGCCAACCAAAAGGATAATCCGAGTAATTGGGTGTCATATTTGTTACAAAAGCCTTGATGTTATCATTCGGAAAAAAATGTATGGCTAAATAAATCTTTTCTTCATCCTTATATTTCGGCAGTTTGACAAATGCCCGTTTCGGTTTGGTATAGATCTCATCATTACCCGCCCATTGGAAAAAAATGGTGTAATTGGGATCCCATTTTTTAGGCACTCTCCACCCGCTACCTGAAGCTGAATCGTATGCAGACACCCCATACCCACCCCCTCCATAACCCAATTCCCATCCCTTCCAGTCTTTTTTAGTGGCATCAGTCATATTGAAATTAATGGCTTTGGATGTATGATTATATATTTTGACAGGTAGCACACTGGTATCGGAATAGCCGCTGCATGCAGTAAGCAGTGCTGACAATCCTGTAAATAGTAAAGTGATCAGCTTTTTCATATTCATTATTTACTCCTTAATTTCTTACAGCTAAATTTTTCAAAATGGCGTGTTCAAACATCTTTGATATTTTCTTGGATAAAATGAACCAAATTAGTAAAGCTTCCCTGTATGACATCCGTTTTCTCCAACAATTCAAAAATCCTGCTATATATTGCTGCAGAGACCGTGCTGTTGCCTGGATTATTTTTCTGTATTTCTGCCCAAATCTGATCGGGCAGACTTTGACTGTACAGCATTTCCAATTGATGATCATTTAAAATTAATGCGGTTGCCGCCTGATTACTATAGGCAGGGGCATAACTGCAAAATTTCCCGAAGCGGTTTATCCATGCAAATTTCTCGATTACACCAGCAATAGCAGCTTCTTGTGAAGCAGTAAAAAATTTATTCTGTGGATTAAATATGATGGAAAGTGCTCGGGTATCAAAATACCTTAATAACAATGCTAATCCTTCTTCTGTATGTACATTTGCTATCCAAGTTAAAATATCCGGCCACTTATTGGGAGCGTTGTTTTTTATCCGTATAAAACTGATAAGGGGTAATTCTGCCGCATAATTCTTCAAAATCCCCCTCAACCATCCAAAATCATCCAAAGATAAGTGCTCTGCACGAATAAAAAGTGGTCCTAATTCTTCTATGTCGGAAAATATGTGTCCACGTTGCCATAATCGAGAAAAACCGGCTAATTCGAAAATTGCCCGCTCATCATCATTTAACATAGAGCCATCTATCAAAATGATGGTTTCATGAGTTCTCTGCCCAACCCAACTAATTGCTTCCTCGATTACCTCAATATCAGGAGCGGAATGTAAATAATGCATTATTCCCTCCCTGCCAGTGGAGTTCCGCTTTCCAAAGCTTTCTTCAAACATTCTTTACAAACTGCTTCAGAAAATTGGGGGTAACTATAATCCAACGTATTCACACCCGTTTCTATGAGGCCTCCACTTCTATGCCAAATCTGATTTGGAGATCCCATTTCAATTGTTCCATCCTTGATACGGATATAAGCTGTACCACTAGTCAATAAAATCTCTTCCTTCCCTGCCAAAACGATTTTATTATCGGTACTCATCAATGTCATCTGCCCTTTAGAAGTCTGCTTTAATTCTCCACCTTGAGCCTGAATATCAATATCTTGTCTCGACGAGTAAATTTGCATTCCACCGTTATAACTATATAAACTGATTTTTTCTTTTGCAGAAGCAGTTAGATTATTCATGGACTGCAAATCGGTATTATTCTGACTAACTTGTAAAAGATTATTTTCTGTTGTTAGCTGTATACTACCCGAACTAACTGCAGCAATTCCATCAGGCGCACTCAACACGATAGCTTGTTGTTGCAGTTGTTGATAGACATTTGTTAACTGGTTTTTCTGATCCTCTATATCGGCCAACTCTGCTCTAGCTGCCTGTATTGCATTATTAAGGTTTTCAACCTCTTCAACAGCTCGACGCAACTTCTCCAATGCTTCGTCCATATCCAATACTTTATCGTCAGGACTTTTACTATCGGTGCTAATAAAGATACCTTTACCCGCCCGTACGGCGCCCCAGCCGTCGGTTCTGAGTTCGAAGCCTTCGCCGTTCTCTCCGCGTTTTTCCC
>CALDNV010000106.1:0-2369 GCA_937914605.1 uncultured Neisseria sp. | reverse complement strand
CTTTTTCTGTTATGGAAAGTTGCACTTCAAATGCGAATCCGCCGTCGTCTGAAAAACTGAGATATCGTTTTCAGACGACCTCACTCACAGAGTTCAATCACTGCTAACAGCAGCATGGAGATAATTTTTAAATTTGATAATGAAAACCTTGAAAAAATTTAAACGGGCGGAGATATGGGATATTGGGTGTTAGCGCTTCAGGTATTTTGGGAAGAAATTGGCAAATATGCGTTTTTTCTAATTATCAATGCCTACTGCATCATCAGAATGTATCAAAACCGTCATTGGAAATATTGCGCAGTTATTTTTATTTTGCTCAATGGCTGGGTAATTTACAGATATTGGATGGAAATCATTAACTCTTATCTATATTGGAATCAATAGATTAGTCAACAGGTCGTCTGAATGAAACACAAGAAAACAAATATCCTTTTAGGAATAGTAGCAGCAGGCTACCTCAGTATTGCATTGGCAAATATAGGATTAAACGGAATGATTGAAGGCCAGGGCAACCCCGAGAATGCAAAAGGCATGACTTGGGGAATTACGATGGCAGATGCAATATTGGTTAACGCCACACCAGAAAATTCTTCATATTTAACATTGGATGCAGAAGCAATAGATGTATCAAATAAGTACAGTTCTGATTTTTATTTGCAGAACGAAACAGTATTGCGAAATTTCTTTGGTACGGGTTCTATATGGGGAAGAGGAGGGTATTTGGGAAGAACGGCAGAGTTTGATTTACTTCCCGAAAGGCTGACTTTTACCTATTCCTCTCAGTTTGAAAATAAATTTTATCAGTTGGATGAAGCCCTTCCAACCGACAAGATACGTCCTATGATGGCAAAAAGTTACAGGATATTCAATAATGCAGTAGAGGACACAGAAACTCCGCAATATGAATCTCCCAATGATTTTGAATTGGCTGTTGCTCCTAACGGCTGGGTGACGCTGAACCTTACCAATGTATTTATTCGCAAGGAATTGATGTCCTGGCAGGCAAAAGAAATCATGCCTTCTGTGGAAGAGGCTGCCAAACATCATTTCAATGAAATATGGTATTACAGAGTCGCACGTTTTCACAATCTTGAAGAACGGAAAGAATACTTAGACAGCGTCCGTAAAGAACACCCCAATTTCTATCACACTTATATAGATGGACCCAAAAAGGTGAGTGCGGAGTGGTACAAACAGATGCAAACGAAATATCCATGGAATTTGGAAGTTGAAGTCGATGGAGGGGAATGGAACGGCGAATACTATATGGAATTCGCTAATACGGAGCGCTGGACGGCTATCGGTAAGGAGAGGGTAGAAGAAGAGAAGAAGGCAATGAAGGCGATGCCAACTTACATCAAGATATGGTTAATAGACAAAGAAACGGGTAATCGGTGGGGCATCAGATTGCATCCATTTAAGACTGAAGAACAAGAGCAGAATGATTATAAAATCATATACGATGATGCTCGACTAAACGGGTTATACAAAATATTTCAACAGGCGTTCCCCGGAAGGACTCGAGCGCATAATATCAGTACACCTTCAATAAATCAGTTTGCCACGTTGAAATTGAAATTTGATGATCACTTTGAATTGACCGAAGCATATCTTCAAAAAGATGGACAAAAATTTGTATTGCCAGATGCTGAAATCCATCAACGTTACGAAATCAACAATACTGCTTATTACTAAGGAAATCATAAATATAGGAAAATGATCGGCAAAGAAAACCACATTTCATGACTGCCGATTGACGTCAGGCCTATACAAAAAAGGTCGTCTGAAAACCCGAAATATCGTTTTCAGACGACCTTTTACAATCAAACCATTATGCGAACGGATGATGCAAAACGATGGTTTCTTCGCGGTCAGGACCGGTAGAGACGATGGCTACCGGTGCGCCGCAGACTTCTTCGATGCGTTTCAAATATGCTTTGGCATTGGCAGGCAATGCGTCGTAGCTTTTCACGCCGACAGTCGATTCGCTCCAGCCGGGCATGGTTTCGTAAATCGGCTTGCAGGTTTCTACCGCGTCCGAACCGCAAGGCAGGATGTCGGTTTTGCTGCCGTCGGGCAATTCGTAGCCGACGCAGATATTGATGGTTTCAATGCCGTCCATCACGTCCAGCTTGGTGATACACATGCCGGAAATGCCGTTGACTTGGATGGAGCGCTTCAACGCGGCAGCATCAAACCAACCGCAGCGGCGTGCGCGGCCGGTTACGGAGCCGAATTCGTGTCCGCGTTCTGCCAAACCTGCGCCTACTTCGTCAAACAATTCAGTCGGGAACGGGCCTGAACCGACGCGCGTGGTATAGGCTTTGACGATGCCCAAAACATAATCCAGCATTTGCGGACCTACGCCC
>CALDNV010000105.1:0-2369 GCA_937914605.1 uncultured Neisseria sp. | reverse complement strand
GATCCCTACACCATCCACGGGCAAGACGGGCTGACCGATGCGAACGGCTACGTCCTCAACGACGAAACCATCGAAGTTTTGGTGAAACAAGCCTTGTGCCACGCCGACGCAGGCGCGCAGGTCGTCGCCCCGTCCGACATGATGGACGGCCGCATCCTCGCCATCCGCGAAGCCCTAGAAGACGCGGGACACATCCACACCCGCATCATGGCGTATTCCGCCAAATACGCCTCCGCTTTTTACGGCCCGTTCCGAGATGCGGTCGGCAGTTCCGGCAATCTGGGCAAAGCCGACAAGAAAACCTACCAAATGGACCCCGCCAATACCGACGAAGCCCTGCACGAAGTCGCCCTCGACATTCAGGAAGGTGCGGATATGGTGATGGTCAAACCCGGCCTGCCCTATCTTGACGTTGTCCGCCGCGTCAAAGACGAGTTCGGCGTACCAACCTACGCCTACCAGGTTTCCGGCGAATACGCCATGCTTCAAGCCGCGATTCAAAACGGCTGGTTGGACGGTGAAAAAGTCATACTCGAAAGCCTGCTCGCCTTCAAACGCGCCGGTGCCGACGGCATCCTGACGTATTACGCCGTCGAAGCAGCAAAGATGTTGAAAAAATAAAACGACAGCAAAATGCCGCCGGTTTGCACAGAATGCCCGGCGGCATTTACATTAAGGCATTTGTCTGACAAAATTTATTACAACGGAATGAATAATCAGGTAATTTCTGGTAAAATACTGCAACTTTCAAGCAAACACTTACAGCGTCCATTTTATAAAATTCAAAACATATACAATAAAATGAATACAACAACCGCCGATACACTATTCCGGGAAGCTCACTCATTCATGACCCAAAATCCGCCCGATTTTGCCGCCGCAGTCCCACTGTTGCAAAAAGCGGCAGACGAAGGACATACGGAAGCAGAATTCCATCTTGCAGGCTGCCTGCTGCAAGGACAAGGCATACCTGCCAACCGTGAAGCTGGCATACGCCTGATGCAGCAAGCGGCGCGTGACGGTCATCCCTACGCCAGCTACAACCTTCTTCAAATCCAAGAAGCACAAGGCATGCCGCTCAATACCCTGCTTCCCTCCTATCGGGAATTGGCAGAAGCAGGCATTATCGAAGCACAGCTCAAGCTGATGCGTGCTTATCATGACGCAGGTCAACACGAAGAAGCCGTCGATTGGGCCGTACTCGCCGCGCGTCAGCAAAATCCCCAAGCCCTATATTTCTTAGGTCAGCATTGCCAATACACCTCGCCGCCCGATTATCCCCAATCACACCAGCTCTACCAACTTGCCGCCAAACAAGGATTTACGCCTGCCAATTGGCAGCTCGGATTGCAATACAAGCTCGGTCAAGGCGTGGCACCGGACCTTGAACAAGCCGCCCAACACCTGTACATCGCGGCAAGTGACAACATCGCGCCTGCACAAGTCGCCCTTGCGGAAATCCTGCTCCCAACCCACCCCGACAAAGCCATCCAATGGCTGGAAACCGCTGCCAGACAAAACAGCAGTGATGCTTACGCCAAGCTCGCAGAAATCCATCTGCTGGGCAAAGACATCCCGAAAGATACGGATAAAGCACGCCGCTACGCCAAAGCAGCCGCCCGCCGCAATCATCCCGAAGCGCTGCGTTTGCTCGGCGATATCTACCGCTACGGGCTGGGCATCCTTCCCGAACCCTCCAAAGCGCGCCATTATTATCAGCTTGCCGCTGATTTGGGCAATCTTGCCGCACACCAAAAACTACTCGCGGACATTGCCCTGAACAATAAGCAAAACTATCCCCAAGCCAAAGAACACGCGCTGCAACGCCAACAGGCGGAGCAATTCTATCAGCTGGCTTTTGCCGCCCATTACGGTCTGAACCGCGCTCCCGACCATGCCGAAGCGCTGACGCTCTATCAGCAGGCCGCAAATTTGGGGCACAGCAAAGCGCAAACCAATCTCGGCATGATGTACTACAACGGTCATGGAACAGAGACCGACTATACCCAAGCCGCCAAATGGTTCGCGCAGGCAGCGCAGCAAAAAGACACAATGGCGCAATACAACCTCGCCTGCCTCTATTTCCACGGAACAGGCGTCCGCCGCAACACAGCCTTAGCCTGCCGTTGGCTTGAAACCGCCATCAATGACGGTCACGAGCAGTCTGAAATCCTCAAGCAACTGCTGGCGCATTGGAAACAGCAACTTCCATAACATTGCCCGCGTGGCAACATTTCTCCGAAGAAGCTGCCAACGTTTGGGAATCCCTCTAAACCATTGTCTCTGCGTTGTGATTAATGGGGTGCCGTTCTACGATATAGTGGATTAACTTTAAACCAGTACGGCGTTGCCTCGCCTTGCCGTACTAT
>CALDNV010000104.1:0-2368 GCA_937914605.1 uncultured Neisseria sp. | reverse complement strand
GTGAGTACCACCGACGCGCTGCGTCCGTAGCCCAGCGCGCAACAGGTCAGAACCTTGCCGTGTTGCCGGCGCAATGCTTCCAGCAACGAAACCGCCTGCACCAAATCGTTTTCAGACGGCGCAACCATATCCAATAGTGGCAGAGCGCGGCATGCGCCGCGATAACGGGGGCGGGAATATTCGGCGCATACGTCCAATACGGCGGGGAGGTCGTCTGAAATTGCCAGGGGTTGCGGAGATTTTGCTTGTGAAGCGGATTTTTGTGGCAAAAAATGGTAGATGCAAGGCAAAAAGCGCAGCAAGGTTGAACACCTTGCGAGTATTTTTAACGCAGCAGATGCCGTTTTTTTCCCAAAAACTCCGCCACAATGCTGAATCTCCGCAACCCCTGAGATACTGCCAATCAACACATCATCACGCACCTGCGCCGTCTTCGCCTTGCCGCGCAGCCAATAAGCTATGTTCAGCCGCACGCCCGCCAGATAAGGCAGCAGCAAAACCGTTGCCGCCGCTGACAGCCTGCCGTCTGCCTGTTTTTGGAACACCGCCGCGTTGCCGGTCAGATAGGCGGAAGCGACTACCGATAGCGACACGCTGACCCACAACATCCACAACCACGCTCCGCCGAACAAGGACGGCAGTGCCGATAATACCGCGCCCGCCAGATACAGCATGGCGATTTTGATTTCGCGGGAACGTGTTGCGGGGGAAGTTTTGGCTTTGCGGAAACTTGCTTCGCTCGTTCTAGCGAAACTCACTGCGTTCGTTTTAGCTTCGCAGAAACTCGCTTCGCTCGTTTTCAGACGACCTGTTTGGTTGTCGGGCTGTACTACAGACAGACTTCGTCTCCTGAAAGGCGATACGCCGTGTTGCGGTATGGCCCACAGCACCAGCCATCCCAGCAGCGCACCGGTCGGCACGTCAATAAAATGGTGTTGGTAAGTCGTCAGTACCGACAAAGCAATCAGGCTTTGCCACAGCAAAATCGGCAATCGGATTTTGGGAAACCGCGTCCAATAAAACGCACCGACAATGATAGACAGCGCGATATGCAGTGACGGAGATTGGTTGTACGGCAAATCAAATGCGACCAATGAATCAAACATCACGCCCCACAGCCCGTCGGTAGGCGGCTTCGGCCAGCCGAAATGCAGCGGGAACAGCATAAAGCAAGTAGTGGCGACAATTTGCGCCGATACCAGCCATGCGACGTAGCGATTTTGTTCACACGCATTTCGGCAAAGGAAAAACGCCGCCGCATACATCAGGTTCAGCGACCAATAAGGCACAATCGTCCACGCCCAAAACGGAATGCCGCGCTCCCACGCAAAAGCGACTTCCGGCACATAGGCCAGCGATGCCGCGTAATGGTTGGACAGGCCGTAGCTGGCATAAAAAAGTATGCCGACCAAAGCAAGTTTGAGTAGAGAAGTTTTCAGCGTAGGTTTCATGTTTTATCTAGTGCATTCCACTTCATCGCCATAATGGTCGGAATTCAGGCAGGATAAAACGTTTTCTTTTGGATGGTAGCGGAATTCCTGCCACGGGCCATCGGACGAAACGGCGCGCCAGTGATGTTGTGAAGACTGGTATTGCTTCAATGTCCCGTTTGCGCCTTTGACACAAAAATTCTGCGCCCTACCCGCTGCCAACATACCGTGCCGTTTATCGGTTGGTGTGGTAAATAAGGGAATAAGCTTAGACACATCGGCATTTCGGGCAAACTTCATTTTGACATGGCCGTATCCTTCACCGGATTCGATGATTAAGGCGGACAAGGGCTGTCCAAAAGCAACAGAATTTTTCAATTCAATAGTTAATGCTTCACCATCCGACTCTGTCTGCCTGCTCCGGCTGCGGGCAACGGAGGCGCGGTATTGGGCAGGCAGTTTACCGATATCGGACTTTCCATAAGGCAAGGCATCGAAATCAACAGTGCAGCCTTTCTTCATAGATTCCAACAACGGCGTCCAGTCAGCCGCAGCGGCATAACAGGCGGATGAAAATGCGGAAAGAATTAGTAATGTAAGTAATTTTTTCATTATAAAACTTCACCTTATTAAAATTTGTACAAGCGTAATAACTTTTCCCGAAAATTTCTTTGTATAGCTTTGCATATGGGCATATTGTATATTTCTTCGGAACGGATAAAATATGTCCTGCTTTCAAAACAAAGCAAGGATGGCGCCGGATAGTCCACGCCACACATCACTCTTTTTTACTTTATGGAGTAATACCAGATGAAACTCTTATCTGCCGCTGTTGTAGCCGTTCTGACCGCCGGTGTTTCCATGACTGCCGCCGCCGCTCCTGCAGGCTATGTTCCTTACAAATGCGACAACGGTAAAAAACTGAATGTCGTTTATGA
>CALDNV010000103.1:0-6117 GCA_937914605.1 uncultured Neisseria sp. | reverse complement strand
GTTTTTGTATTTTTGCCCGACGGGGTCAAAAATACAGTTGCTACGGCTGGCTGATTTTCGCGGTGCAAATTTAAAAAATACCCGTTTTTGTTGGGCAAATTTATTAGAAGCAGATTTCAGCGGGGCGGATATTAGTGAGGCAAACATTGAGGAAAGCTATCTGATTCAAGCAAATTTGACGAAGGCAGATCTTTTTAAAACAGATATAGCCTATTCATATCTCAAAGATGCAAACCTTCAAGATGCGAACTGTCAAGAAACGAATTTCCGGAGCACACAATTGCAAGGGGCAAACTTGCACGGGGCTAATTTTTATGGTGCAAACTCTTTGGGCACAACCATAGAAGAAAATCAATTAACTCATATCAGATTTGCAGAAAATATTGAGTTTTCTCTTGCTGGGGCAGACATTGTTTCTCTGCAAGCCCAAGAATCTTCAGTTGATGAAGAAATTAGGCAATTGAAGGAAAAATTAAAACAAGTTGAATCCAAATCAAAATCCGATAGTCAAAACAATCAGATAGAAAACGACCAATTGAGGAGTCAGCTAGAACAGAAAGAAGAAGAGAAAAACCGGATTTCAGAAAGATTAAAAAAGCTGGAAAAAGAATTGGATGTATTGAAAGAAGGGCGAAACCAGCGGATTCAGGATGCCAAGAGTTCACTAGCCAATGCCTTAATAAACACCGACAACCAAATCAAAAATAACGAAAATACAGCCCGTTTGTTCAAATGGTCGGGCATTATTCTGTTTGGTGTTGCCATAATTCTACTCATAGTCTTCAGTCGATTCGTTTTATGCCATTCTGAACTTTTTGTTGAGAAAAAACTGAATATCCTGTTTTACACATTTCCTATCATTACCTTCATGCTGATCGGCACAACCTGTCTGCGACATCAGAAAAATCTGTTGGGGGAAATCCGCCATTTTTCCAATATGAAACACCAAATCGAGCTGTATAGCGGTTTGCTTGAAGCCTCTCAGCATGCTGCCGCCAGCTTCAATAATCCGGAAAAAGCGGATGAATATGTGCAGGAAACCTTTACCCAAATCCGCAATCGTCTGCTCAATAGCCAATACCTGCCTGACAATTCATCGGCAGACAAGCAGTGGGACAATGATTTGGGGTCGGATAAGGTGCTTGATTTGTTAAATAAGATTGCCGATTTGTCCGGAAAGAAAACTATGGGGAATTAGCCAGGAGACAGTTGTTACCTGAAAGGTCGTCTGAAAACGTTTTCAGACGACCTTTCTAACGTTTTGTTATGTTAAAACCGCACAATTTATTGTGCGGTTTGTCATTATCAATATTTGAAGTTTTCGCCGAGATAGACGGAGCGGACTTGTTCGTTGTTGACCAAGTCGTCCGGCTTGCCGGAGGCGAGGACGGTGCCGTCGCTGATGATGTAGGCTCTGTCGCAGATGCTGAGGGTTTCGCGTACGTTGTGGTCGGTAATGAGTACGCCGATGCCGCGCGATTTGAGGAAGTCGATGATTTTTTGGATGTCGATGACAGCAATGGGGTCTACTCCGGCGAAGGGTTCGTCCAAGAGGATGAAGCGCGGCTGCATGGCGAGTACGCGGGCGATTTCGACGCGTCGGCGTTCGCCGCCGGACAGGGAGGGGGCGGGGTTGTGGCGCAGGTGGCCGATGTTGAGGTCGGCAAGCAGTTTTTCGACTTCGCCATCGATGCGGCTTTTGTCTTTGGTGCTGATTTCTAAAATGGCGCGGATGTTTTGTTCGACGGTCATTTTGCGGAAAATCGAGGCTTCTTGGGGCAGGTAGCCGACGCCGAGGCGGGCGCGTTCGTGTATGGGCAGGTGGCGCAGTTCTTGTCCGTCGAGGGTAACGCTGCCTGCGTCGGCGGCGATGAGTCCGACGATCATGTAGAAGCTGGTGGTTTTGCCTGCGCCGTTGGGGCCGAGCAGACCGATGACTTCGCCGCTTTCGATTTCGAGGGAGAAGCTTTTGACGACTTGGCGTTTTTTGAAACTTTTTTGCAGGTTTTGAACGACGAGGCGGCTGGTGTTTTCGCTCATAAATGACTCTTGGTTCGGAGGTCGTCTGAAAATGTTGTTTGTTTTTTTTGCTGCTTTGGTTTTCAGACGACCTTTTGTGTTGTCAGATATTGGTTATTTGGTTTTTTGGGTGCTGGACGGCTGGATGACGACGCTGACCCTGCCGGATTTGGCGGCGGATTTGGCGCCTGATTTTGAGCTGCCGTTGATGGTATAGACTTCGGTTTTGGTGTTGTAGGTGATGACTGCGCCTTCGGCAACATCGCCGCCGCGTTGGACTTTGGCGTTTCCGGTCAGGGTAACGAGGTTGATGGCGGAGGAGTAGGTTACGTTGTTTGCTTGTCCGTTAACCGTGCCTTTGTTGTCGTCGAGCGTCTGGCTGAAGCGGACGGGCGAGCCGCTGGCTTTCATGAACTGTTCGCCTTTGTCGTTGCGGGAGACGTTGACGCTGCCGGCGCGGATGTTGAGCGTGCCTTGTTTGATGATGACGTTGCCGGTGAAGGTGGTGCTTTGGTTGTTTTGGTCGAGCGAGCCTTGGTCGGCTTCAATCTGTATCGGCTGCTTGCTGTCGCTTTGCAGGGCGTAGGCGGGGGCGGTGGCGAAAAATGCGGTTAAAACACATGCCTTACATATTTTTTGTATCATAAATCGTGGCTTTCACTCTGGATGGGAAGTTCAACAAACCTTTTTTGTGGTCATACGTCAGACCTTCGGCGTTGCCGCTCGATTCGCCGTATTGGAAGGTAACGGGCGTGTCGGTTTGGGCGTATTGCGATTCGGTGTCGACGTGCAGAAGATCGGTTTTGACGACGCCCGCCTGCCGCTTGGCATCGGCGGCTTTGGTCAGGACGACGTTGTGTTTGAACAGGAGTTGTTTGGTTTGGGTATTGTATACGGCTTCGTCGCTGCCGACGTCGTAAAGCCGGCTGCCTTCTTGGAAGAAGACGAGGTGCGGCAGCTCAAAATGTACGTCGTTGCTTTCGGGAAACTGTTTCGCCCCTCTTGCGCTCAGGTGCTCTTTCAGACGACCTTGTTCGTCAAACCGCCGCCCGTCTATGCCGTCCATCGTGTATTGCGGCTGGTTGGGGTTGAGTTTGACTTCTTCAATGTCGATTTCGCTGATGCGCCCCAGCCATGCCGACAATCCGCCGAGCGCGACCGCCAGCACCAAAGGGAATGCGATTCCGTACCGCCATCTTACTTTCATTTGATGTACTCGTTCAAAGCCGCGCCCAGCGTACCTTTCGCGCGCATAATCAGGTCGCACACTTCGCGCACCGCGCCCGCGCCGCCCGCGTGTTTCGTAATATAGGCGGCGTGTTGCAGCGCAAACCAATGCGCGTCGGGGACGGCAACCGGCAATCCGCAGCGTACCATCACCGGCAAATCGACCACGTCGTCGCCGACAAAGGCGCACTCGCCTTCTTCTACGCCCGCTTTCGCACGCAATTCTTCATAGGCGGCGCGTTTGTCCGAAATGCCTTTGAAGTAGTAATTTATGCCCAACTGTTTGACGCGGATGCCGACGGAGGGCGCGTCCCGACCTGTGATAACCGCAGTCTGCACGCCGCTTGCCTGAAGCATCTTCAAGCCGTGTCCGTCCAGCGTGTGGAACGATTTGATTTCTTCGCCGTTGTCGCGGATGAAGATGCGGCCGTCGGTCAAAACGCCGTCCACATCCAATATCAGCAGCTTGATATGCGCCGCGCGCTGTTGCAGCTCGGGGTCTAAGGTTTGCATAGTGTTTCCTTGCGGATTGCTAGGTTTCAGACGACCTATTCTAACATAAAGGTCGTCTGAAAACGGTTAGCCCGCCTTTACACAATCCGCGCCATCAGTAAATCGTGCATATTCAGCGCGCCGGTCAGCACGCCGTCGGCGTCGGTTACCAAAAGCCCGTTCACATGGTTTGCCTGCATGACTTTGAGGGCTTCGGTAGCGAGGCGTTCGGCTGGGATGGTTTTGGGTGAGGGGTGCATGATTTCATCGACGGTCAGCCCGTCAAAGCGGTCGCGCTGTTGGAACAGGCGGCGCAAATCGCCGTCGGTAAACACGCCTTTCAGACGACCTTTGTTGTCCGTTACCGCCAGCATGCCCAAGCCTTTTTCGCTCATGCTGACGATGGCTTCTTTTAAGGGCGTGCCGAGTCGGACGGCGGGCAGGGCGTCGTCTTGGTGCATGATGTCTGCAACGCGTAGAAGCAGGCGTTTGCCGAGGCTGCCGGCGGGGTGGCTCAAGGCGAAATCGTCGGGGGTGAACGCGCGTGCGCGCAAAAGGACAACTGCCAATGCGTCGCCCAAAGCCATAACAGCGGTGGTGCTGGTGGTCGGGGCAAGTCCCAGCGGGCAGGCTTCTTTGGAAACCGACGCCGTAATGTGGATGTCGGCATGGCTCGCCATGGTCGAATCGGGGCGGGCTGTAATGCAGATGAGGGTAATGTTTTTACGTTTGAGCGCGGGGACGATGGCGGCGATTTCATCGCTTTCGCCGGAATTGGAAATTGCGACGACGACGTCGTTGTCCACAATCATGCCCAAGTCGCCGTGTGCCGCTTCCGCAGGATGGACGAAAAACGCGGGTGTGCCGGTTGAAGCCATGGTCGCCGCTATTTTGCGCCCGATATGTCCCGACTTGCCCATGCCTGTGATGACGACCCTGCCTGTGCAGTGCAACAGCGCGTCTGCCGCAAGGACGAAGTTTTCGTCCAATTCCGCCGCAATTTCACGCAAGCCTTCCGCTTCGGTGTGCAACACTTCGCGCGCCCAATCGAGATATTGACCGTTTCCTGCCATAATTTCATGCCTTTTTGTGTTCGTTTTATATCGTTTTGGACATCATTAAATGCCCTAATAAACTATCCAAATTTGCCGAATAGGGGTAGCATTACCGCCTGCTTCGCAAATAACCTATATTTAAAGGAATCAGAGATGACTATTTTATCGGACGTTAAAGCATTAGGACAACAAATCTGGCTGGACAACCTTTCCCGCTCGCTCGTACAAAGCGGCGAATTGGCGCAAATGCTGAAACAAGGCGTGTGCGGCGTAACTTCCAATCCCGCCATCTTCCAAAAAGCCTTTGCCGGCGACGCGCTTTACGCCGACGAGGTCGCCGCCCTCAAACAGCAAGACCTCAGCCCCAAACAACGCTACGAAACCATGGCGATTGCCGACGTACAGGCAGCCTGCGACGTTTGCCTTGCCGAACACGAATCCACCGGCGGCAAAACCGGTTTCGTCAGCCTCGAAGTCTCCCCCGAGCTTGCCAAAGACGCGCAAGGCACGGTAGACGAAGCCCGCCGCCTCCATGCCGCCATCGCGCGTAAAAACGCCATGATTAAAGTCCCCGCCACCGACGCAGGCATCGAAGCACTCGAAACCCTCATCGCCGACGGCATCAGCGTGAACCTGACCCTGCTGTTCTCACGCGCCCAAACCCTCAAAGCCTACGCAGCTTACGCGCGCGGCATCGCCAAACGTTTGGCAGCCGGACAAAGCGTTGCCCATATCCAAGCCGTCGCCAGCTTCTTCATCTCACGCGTGGACGGCGCGCTGGACGCCACGCTGCCCGACCATCTCAAAGGCAAAATCGCCATCGCCCTTGCCAAAGCCGCCTACCAAGACTGGGCGCAATACTTCGGCAGCCCCGAATTTGCCGCGCTGGAAGCCAAAGGCGCAAACCGCGTACAGCTCTTATGGGCATCCACAGGCGTCAAAAACCCCGCCTATCCCGACACACTCTACGTTGACAGCCTGATCGGCGCGCACACCGTCAACACCGTCCCCGACGCCACACTCAAAGCCTTCATCGACCACGGCACAGCCAAAGCCACGCTGACCGAAGGTGTGGAAGAAGCACAAGCGCAGCTTGCCGAAACTGCCGCGCTCGGCATAGACGTAGAAACCCTCGCCAACCGCTTGCAGGAAGACGGTTTGAAACAATTTGAAGAAGCCTTCGACAAACTGCTCGCCCCGCTGGCTTGATGGTCAAAACTCAAGTCAGCCTTAGCAACTCAGTTTCTACGCTTTATCTATAAACAAGCTCAAAAGGTCGTCTGAAAACTGAACTGGCCCCCAAATCTTGGACACTCATAAAAGC
>CALDNV010000102.1:0-6119 GCA_937914605.1 uncultured Neisseria sp. | reverse complement strand
GTACTGTCTGCGGCTTCGTCGCCTTGTCCTGATTTAAATTTAATCCACTATATTTCCGACAACCGGCACAAACCCGATTCCGCTCTTTATCCACGCCCGACAGACCAGTAAGGGGTCGTCTGAAAATTTCAGACGACCCCTTGCCTTGCCTCATCGACTTCCTAAACCCTATCCACTATATTCAACTTGTTGTCTGATTACATTCAATCCGCATCCGTTTCCAAACGCTTCAGAAAGATAGTTTCAAGCCTATTTAAACGCAATATTTTTCAAGATAATTTGTAAACTAATGTTTTTAATATGGTTTGAAAAATATTTCAGTAAAACCGGCAAGCAACGGTCATCATGAGCTTTGCAAGCCTACTGTTTTCAGGTATCCTCAAACGGATTATTTACAATTTAATATGTTTTAATTACATATCTAATTGAATTAATAAATGATTTATTTCTAACAAGCTACAAAAAATAGAAATTTCCGCTGTATTTTAATTAGAAAAATGTTTGGGCGTGGATTGCCTGCAATTTCATCAGCCCGTGATTTTGAAGTTTTAGATGAGGAATAGTACATGAATCCCATGTATATCACTTTTGCAATCTATCTGATTGCCGTTCTCTTGATTGGTCTGGCCGCGTATTTCTCCACGCGCAATTTCGATGATTATATTTTGGGCGGGCGCAGCTTGGGCCCGTTTGTTACGGCGATGTCGGCGGGTGCGTCCGATATGTCGGGCTGGCTTTTGATGGGTCTGCCCGGGGCGATTTATCTGAGCGGCTTGAACGAGGCTTGGATTGCCATCGGCCTGGTGGTCGGCGCGTATTTCAACTGGCTTTTGGTGGCGGGCCGTCTGCGCGTACATACCGAATATGCCAATAATGCGCTGACGCTGCCGGATTATTTCTTCCACCGCTTCGGCGCGGGCGGACATTTGATGAAAGTGGTTTCCGCGCTGATTATTCTGTTTTTCTTCACGATTTATTGCGCTTCGGGCATTGTGGCGGGTGCAACTTTGTTCCAAAGCCTGTTTGAAGGCATGACTTACAAGCAGGCGATGTGGCTGGGCGCGGGGGCAACCATTGCCTATACCTTCTTGGGCGGATTCTTGGCGGTCAGTTGGACGGATACGCTGCAAGCCTCTTTGATGATTTTTGCGCTGATTTTGACGCCTGTAATGGTGTATTTGGGTCTGGGCGGTGCGGAACAAATGTCTGCCGCGATTCAAAGCGTTGCCGCAGGTACGGGCAAGGAATATAACAGCCTGCTTGCCGGCACGACCGTCATCGGCATAATTTCCACCGCCGCATGGGGCTTGGGCTATTTCGGTCAGCCGCACATTTTGGCGCGCTTTATGGCGGCTGAAAGCGCGAAATCGCTGGTGTCCGCACGCCGCATCGGTATGACTTGGATGGTGTTGTGTCTGGCAGGCGCAGTGGCGGTCGGTTATTTCGGCATTGCGTATTTTGGTGCAAACCCCGACCAAACCGCTTCCATGCACGGCAATCACGAACGTATCTTCATCGCGCTTTCTACTCTGCTGTTCAACCCTTGGATTGCAGGCATTATTTTGAGCGCGATTTTGGCGGCGGTCATGTCCACTTTATCTTGCCAGCTTTTGGTTTGCTCCAGCGCGATTACCGAAGACTTCTACAAAGGCTTTTTGCGTAAAAATGCGCCGCAATCAGAATTGGTATGGGTGGGCCGTCTGATGGTATTGGCGATTGCCATTATCTCTATTCTGATTGCGTCCGATCCTAAGAGCAAAGTTTTAGGCTTGGTGTCTTATGCGTGGGCAGGTTTCGGCGCGGCGTTCGGTCCGATTGTGATTCTGTCGGTATTGTGGAAACGCATTACGGCATACGGTGCTTTGTCGGGCATGATTGCCGGCGCGTTGACTGTGGTGGCATGGGCGGAGTGGGTTAAAAAACCTGCTTTGGCTGCACATGAAACCGGTATTTGGACTATGTACGAAATTGTCCCCGGCTTCATCGCCTGCTTGATTATCGCTGTTCTGGTTTCACTGACTGACAAAGAGCCGTCTCGTGAAATCCAAGAACGTTTTGAAAAAGCGGACACAGAATACCGCGAAGCGAAATAAGTGTTTTCAGACGACCTGCCGTTGACCGCAGGTCGTCTGAATTTTTATACGGGAAAGCAGGTTTTGTTTTTATATTGATGCTCATGCGGATAATGCACTCTTTTAGCTTTATCTGCTTTTTATCAAAGCAAAAAATCCTGTTTTTGAGATAAATTGCTTGTCCGACCCTTATAAATTTATTAAGATATTATCTATATGCTTTAAATCTTTTCAGACGACCTCGAAAAGGGATGGGGTCGTCTGAAAATCATCATAAAAACTTTGGAGAACCTTAAAATGTTTGACTTTGCTTTTCCGACACAAACGCCACTGCGCCAAGCGATTACCGATGCTTACCGCCGCGACGAAATCGAAGCCGTTCAGGATATGCTGCAACGCGCCCAGATGAGCGACGAGGAGCGTCGGGCGGCGTCCGAACTCGCGCGCCGTTTGGTTACGCAGGTTCGTGCCAGCCGCACCAAAGCCAGCGGGGTGGATGCGCTGATGCACGAGTTTTCGCTCTCCAGCGAAGAAGGCATTGCGCTGATGTGTCTGGCGGAAGCTTTGCTGCGCATTCCCGACAATGCGACGCGCGACCGCCTGATTGCCGACAAAATTTCCGAAGGCAACTGGAAAAGCCATTTGAATAACAGTCCGTCCCTGTTCGTCAACGCCGCCGCATGGGGCTTGCTGATTACCGGAAAACTGACCGCGCCGAGCGACAAGCAGATGGGTTCGGCTCTGAACCGCCTCGTCAGCAAAGGCGGCGCCCCCCTGATCCGCCAAGGCGTGAACTACGCCATGCGCCTGCTGGGCAAGCAGTTTGTTACCGGACAAACCATTGAAGAAGCGCTGCAAAACGGCAAAGAGCGCGAAAAAATGGGCTACCGCTTCTCCTTCGATATGTTGGGCGAAGCCGCCTACACCCAAGAAGATGCCGACCGCTATTACAACGACTACGTTCAAGCCATTCACGCCATCGGCAAAGATGCCGCCGGACAAGGCGTTTATGAAGGCAACGGCATTTCCGTCAAACTTTCCGCCATCCATCCGCGCTACTCGCGCGCCCAACACGAACGCGTGATGAGCGAACTCTTACCTCGTCTGAAAGAGCTGTTCCTTTTGGGTAAAAAATACGATATCGGTATCAACATCGACGCCGAAGAAGCCAACCGTTTGGAGCTGTCTTTGGATTTGATGGAGGCACTCGTTTCCGACCCCGATTTGGCGGGTTACAAAGGCATCGGCTTTGTCGTTCAGGCATATCAAAAACGCTGTCCCTTCGTCATTGACTATCTGATTGACCTTGCCCGCCGCAACAATCAAAAACTGATGATCCGCCTCGTTAAAGGCGCGTACTGGGACAGCGAAATCAAATGGGCGCAAGTGGACGGCCTGGACGGCTATCCGACCTACACCCGCAAAGTCCATACCGACATCTCCTACCTCGCCTGCGCGCGCAAACTGCTGGACGCGCAAGACGCCGTGTTCCCGCAATTCGCCACCCACAACGCCTACACCTTGGGCGCGATTTACCAAATGGGCAAAGGCAAAGACTTTGAACACCAATGCCTGCACGGTATGGGCGAAACCTTGTACGACCAAGTGGTCGGCCCGCAAAACTTAGGCCGCCGCGTGCGCGTGTACGCCCCGGTCGGTACGCACGAAACCCTGCTCGCCTACTTGGTGCGCCGCCTGTTGGAAAACGGCGCGAACTCGTCGTTTGTCAACCAAATCGTCGATGAAAACATCAGCATCGACACGCTGATCCGCAGCCCGTTCGACACCATCGCCGAACAAGGCATCCACCTGCACAACGCTTTGCCGCTGCCGCGCGATTTGTACGGCAGGGGTCGTCTGAATTCCCAAGGCGTCGATTTCAGCAACGAAACCGTGTTGCAACAGCTTCAAGAAAAACTCAACCGCGCCGCCGCGCAAGACTTCCACGCCGCGTCCATTGTCAACGGCAAAGCCCGCGATGTCGGCGAAGCGCAACCGATTAAAAACCCCGCCGACCACGACGACATCGTCGGCACAGTCAGCTTTGCCGATGCCGCGCTTGCCCAAGAAGCCGTCGGTGCAGCCGTTGCCGCGTTTCCTGAATGGAGCGCGACGCCAGCCGCCGAGCGCGCCGAATGCCTGCGCCGCTTTGCCGATTTGCTGGAACAGCACACCCCCGCGCTGATGATGCTTGCCGTGCGCGAAGCAGGTAAAACGCTGAACAACGCTGTCGCCGAAGTGCGCGAAGCCGTCGACTTCTGCCGCTACTACGCAGGCGAAGCCGAAAACACCCTGCCCAAAGATGCCAAAGCCGTCGGCGCCATCGTCGCCATCAGCCCGTGGAACTTCCCGCTCGCCATCTTTACCGGCGAAGTCGTTTCCGCATTGGCGGCGGGCAACACCGTCATCGCCAAACCTGCCGAACAAACCAGCCTGATTGCTAGCTACGCCGTTTCCCTGATGCACGAAGCAGGCATCCCGACTTCCGCCTTGCAACTTGTCCTCGGCGCAGGCGATGTCGGCGCAGCGCTGACAGGCGACCCGCGTATCGGCGGCGTGATTTTCACCGGTTCGACCGAAGTGGCGCAACTGATTAACAAAGCCCTCGCCAAACGCAACGACAGCCCCGTCTTGATTGCCGAAACCGGCGGTCAAAACGCCATGATTGTCGATTCCACCGCGCTGCCCGAGCAGGTTTGTTTGGACGTGCTCAACTCCGCCTTTGACAGCGCGGGACAACGCTGCTCCGCCTTGCGTATCCTTTGCGTTCAAGAAGATGTCGCCGACAAGATGCTCGCCATCATCAAAGGCGCGATGGACGAATTGGTCGTCGGCAAACCCGTTCAGCTCACCACCGACGTAGGCCCCGTCATCGATGCCGAAGCGCAGCAAAACCTGCAATCGCACATCAACAAAATGAAAGGCGTTGCCAAGTCTTACCACGAAGTCAAAGCCGCTTCCGACGTTGATCCTGCGAAATCCACTTTCGTACTGCCGATTTTGTTCGAACTCAACAATTTGAACGAACTCACCCGCGAAGTCTTCGGTCCCGTCCTGCACGTTGTCCGCTACCGCGCCGACGAGCTTGACCAAATTATCGACCAAATCAACAGCAAAGGCTACGCGCTCACCAGCGGCGTACACAGCCGCATCGAAGGCACGGTCAAACGCATCCGCGAACGCATCGAAGCGGGTAACGTTTACGTCAACCGCAACATCGTCGGCGCCGTCGTCGGCGTACAACCGTTCGGCGGACACGGTATGTCAGGTACAGGCCCGAAAGCAGGCGGCTCGTTCTACCTGCAAAAACTGACCCGCATCCCCGAATGGGTTGCACCGCCACTGAGCCGTATCGGGCAAGCGGACGAAGCCGCGCTCAAACGCCTCGAAGCCCTGATTCACAAGCTGCCGTTTAATGCGGAAGAGAAAAAATCAGCGGCATCGGCATTGGGACACGCCCGCATCCGCACCCTACGCCAAGCAGAATCTGTCTTGGTCGGCCCGACCGGCGAACGCAACGCCATGAGCTGGCGTGCGCCCAAACGCGTCTGGGTACACGGCGGCAGCCTCCTGCAAGCCTTCTGCGCCCTGACCGAACTTGCCGCCGCAGGCATCGTAACCGTCGTCGAACCCGACAGCCCGCTTGCCTCCTACACCGCCGACCTCGAAGGTCTGTTGCAAGTCAACAGCAAACCTGAAAGCACAGGCGTGCACCACGTCGCTGCCCTAAGCCCGCTGGACAGCAGCCGCAAGCAAGAGTTGGCAAACCGCGACGGCGCACTCATCCGCATCCTCCCGTCCGAACAAGGCTTGGACATCCTACAAGTGTTTGAAGAAATTTCTTGCAGCGTCAACACCACAGCCGCCGGCGGAAACGCCAGCCTGATGGCCGTTTCTGACTAAAAGGACTGAATAAACGCTAGAGCGTTTGAACAAAGGTCGTCTGAAAACGTTAGCAAGACCCGCTAAGTCCGTTTTTCAGACGACCTTTTTATATAGTGGATTAAAATAAAAATGAGACAAGGCGGCAACGCCCGCCGTGTACGG
>CALDNV010000101.1:0-1556 GCA_937914605.1 uncultured Neisseria sp. | reverse complement strand
ACACCATTAACAAGAACGCACTTGTTTTTCAGATAGTTACATAAAGGATACCACCATGCCCCGCACACCGCACCCAAGCTACGACTGCGCCGAAGGCTGCTCGGTGGAAGCCGCGCTTTCCGTCATCGGCGGCAAATGGAAAGGCACGATACTCTACCGCCTGCACACGGACGGTACGCTGCGCTTCAACCAAATCCGCCGCATCCTGCCCGATGTGTCGCAGCGCACGCTGACCGCGCAACTGCGCGCATTGGAGGCCGACGGCATCATTTTGCGTACTGTGTATCCCGAAGTCCCGCCACGAGTGGAATACCGCCTGACCGACTACGGCAAAACGCTTGCGCCCGTGCTGACGGCATTGAAGGAATGGGGCGACGGGTTCAAGCAAGAGCAGGCGCATCGCGAATAAAGAAACTTACCTACGAAATATCGAGAAACCATGAACATCATCTTAAACGGCGAACCCGCCGAACTTCACGGCACAACCATCGCCGACCTCATCGCCCAAACCGCGCCGCAAAAGCCTTTTGCCGTCGCGGTGAATACCGGATTTGTCGCCAAAGGCGCGTATGCGGAAACGGTTTTGAACGAAAACGACAAAGTCGATATTGTGCGGCCGGTGGTCGGCGGCTAGGCGGTTTTGCCTTTTCAGACGACCCCTGCCCCCAAAACAACGTTATAGTAGATTAAATTTAAATCAGGACAAAAGGAACCCATCATGCTCACCCTATACGGAGAAACTTTCCCTTCACGGCTGCTGCTCGGCACGGCTGCCTACCCGACGCCCGAAATCCTCAAACAATCCGTCCAAACCGCCCGCCCCGCGATGATTACCGTCTCGCTGCGCCGCGCGGGAAGCGGCGGCGAGGCGCACGGTCAGGGGTTTTGGTCGCTTTTGGAAGAAATCGGTATCCCGGTGCTGCCGAACACAGCAGGCTGCCAAAGCGTGCAGGAAGCGGTTACGACGGCGCAGATGGCGCGCGAAGTGTTTGAAACCGATTGGATCAAACTCGAGCTCATCGGCGACGACGACACCTTGCAGCCCGACGTGTTCCAACTCGTCGAAGCGGCGGAAATCCTGATTAAAGACGGCTTCAAAGTGCTGCCTTATTGCACCGAAGACCTGATTGCCTGCCGCCGCCTGCTCGACGCGGGCTGTCAGGCGCTGATGCCCTGGGCAGCCCCGATCGGCACGGGTTTGGGCGCGGTTCACGCCTATGCGCTGAACGTCCTGCGCGAACGCCTGCCCGAAACACCGCTGATCATCGACGCGGGCTTGGGTTTGCCTTCGCAGGCGGCGCAAGTGATGGAATGGGGGTTTGACGGCGTATTGCTGAACACCGCCGTTTCCCGCAGCGGCGACCCCGTCAACATGGCGCGCGCCTTCGCACTCGCCGTCGAATCCGGACGGCTGGCATTTGAAGCCGAACCGGTTGAAGCGCGCACCAAAGCGCAAGCCAGTACGCCGACCGTAGGGCAGCCGTTTTGGCATTCGGCGGAGTATTGATATAGTGGATTAAATTTAAATCAGGACAAGGCGACGAAGCCGCAGACAG
>CALDNV010000100.1:0-4136 GCA_937914605.1 uncultured Neisseria sp. | reverse complement strand
CTTCTACTGACCAAACCCCTATTAAAATCCTTAAAATATAAAGAACCCAAATACCATACGGCATATCCATCGCTTCAAAATATATTTGTTTTTTAAAGAAACGAATTACCCAAAAAATCCGTACTTGATGATTTTGTTGAGATTGCGCAGAAAATAGACTAAGATAGGATTATAAGAAAACTTGGGAACATTATTATCAAAACAAACTGTTCAGCGTATTCCCAACATACCCAAACAATGATGCTTTTGTTCCCATATATCCTTGCCGCTTCAATAGCAGCTTATAATGAAAAAAACGCTTTTTGCATACCCGCCTCGCGCTTCAACGGTTTGATTTTTGATAACAATGGAGACTTATAATGCCCAACCAATCTAAACATGCATCTATCAATATTGGACTGATTCAAGCCCGAGAAGCGTTGATGACACAATTCCGCCCTATTTTGAACCAAGCCAATATTACCGACCAGCAATGGCGTATCATCCGCCTTCTGGCAGAAAACGGCACATTAGACTTCCAAGATCTCGCCAACCAAGCCTGCATCTTACGTCCCAGTCTGACCGGCATCCTGACCCGACTGGAAAAAGCAGGCTTGGCGGTACGCCTGAAACCCTCTAACGACCAGCGCCGCGTTTACCTGAAGCTGACCCAAGAAGGCGAAAAACTGTACGAAACCATAGGCGCGCAAGTGGATGAACGCTATGATGCCATCGAAAAAATCTTATCTAAAGAAAAAATGCTCGAATTGAAAGAGCTTTTGCGCCAGCTCGCGCAAATTGAGCAGGCACTAAAATAAAAGAAACTGAATGACAGATTCCGCACACACACTCAAGAGTCCATTCCGCGATGCTATGGCATCCTGTGCCGCAGGCGTCCATGTTATTACCACAGACGGACAATCCGGACGTTACGGCATTACCATGACAGCCGTAGCACCGATTACCGACGAGCCTCCTACCGTTATGTTATGTATCAACCGGCAGGCAGGCATCATTCCCATATTGCAGGCAAACCGAAACCTCTGTATCAACACCCTGTCAGAAAATCAGCAAGACGTCGCCGAACACTTCGCAGGACTCACCAACCTTTCCCCCGAAGAACGCTTCGAATACCACATTTGGCATAGAGGGCAAACCGGTCAACTCGAAGTTGAAGGCGCACTGGCCCATTTACACGGTCACATTATCGATCAACACGAAATCGGCACACATTTCATCTTTTATGTCCGCATCGATGAAATCACCACTACCCACACCGACAACCCGGCGCTACTGTATTTCCGCCGACAATTCAAATCATTGGCCTGAACACAAGGTCGTCTGAAAACCCATCTTCGTTTTCAGACGACCTATTGATTCCGTATCCCCTCATCAACGACCAATCAATATACCGATAACCAAAGTATCATTCCCTTTGAATCCTAACGGCACAACACTGTATACTTTCACATCAAATGACTATAGTGGATTAAATTTAAATCAGGACAAGGCGACGAAGCCGCAGACAGTACAGAGATAGTACGGAATCGATTCACTTGGTGCTTCAGCACCTTAGAGAATCGTTCTCTTTGAGCTAAGGCGAGGCAACGCCGTACTGGTTTAAAGTTAATCCACTATATAATCCCATCCCAAACAAGGACAGCCATGAAAGCAATGATACTGGCAGCAGGACGCGGAGAAAGGATGCGCCCCCTGACCGACCACACACCCAAACCACTTCTAAAAGTCGGCAGCGAACCACTCATCGGCTGGCATATACGTCGTCTGAAAAACGCAGGTTTCACCGAAATCGTCATCAATCACGCATGGCTAGGCGAACAAATCGAAGCCACACTTGGTAACGGCGCACAATACGGAGTCAACATAGCCTACTCCCCCGAATCAACAGGCGGACTGGAGACCGCCGGTGGAATCGCTACCGCCCTACCCTTACTGGGCGATGCCCCTTTCCTTGTCATCAACGGAGATGTTTTGACCGATATCGACTTCAACGCCGCTCGACAGGCAGCCACATCCCTACAAACATCCAACCTATTGGCACATATTTGGTTGGTTCCCAATCCCCCGCACAATCCGGAGGGCGATTTTTCCATTTCCCCCGATGGACAGGTACACTCCAATAAAACCGAAGGAATCGCACTAACCTTCAGCGGCATAGGCATATACCACCCCGACCTTTTCCAAAATACACCGCCCAACCAAATCGCCAAACTCGCGCCTCTATTGCGGGAAGCCATGAACCAACACCGCGTTACCGGCGAGCAACACAATGGATTATGGCTGGATGTCGGCACTACAGAACGACTCAAAATAGCAAATGAACTTGCCGCAAATTGGGATTAACATTCACTACCCAGCTCATTCATATTCATTGAACATAATATAAAGTTCAGAAATATAATTACATAAAATATCATGACCAACCTGATAATTCATTGTATAAAAACTCTATATTTTTAATAATATTTAAATTAATTTTGATGACTTTAGATACAGTTTTTATTGTAAGAAAATTTATTACAGCACTCACGCATTTTTCCTGAAATATGGATCCGTGTCTTTCATTCCATACCTACCGTATTTCCTGTATTTAACACACCAAACATGAATCATCCTTCATTCAATTATCGTTCCCTATCAACCAGAGATACGCCATGAATATCGCAGCCATTCAAACTGCACTGGAAGCAGTAAAAATCCCCGGCACCGAGCGCACGCTCGGCAGTGAAAAAGCCGTCAAACTGTTGGAAGAACGCTCCGACGGCCTCCATATCGGACTGAAATTCGGATTCCCCGTCGGCCACATCGCCGCCGACATCGCCAACAGCCTGCAAGAAGCCGTCATCGGCATCACGGGCGACACGCATATCCACCTCAGCATCGACACGGAAATCACAACGCACAAAGTACAGCCCGGCGTTGCCACCATCAAAGGCGTCAAAAACATTATCGCCGTTGCATCCGGCAAAGGCGGTGTAGGCAAATCCACCACCACCGCCAATCTTGCCACCGCCATGGCACGCATGGGCGCGCGAGTGGGCGTACTGGATGCCGACCTCTACGGTCCGAGCCAGCCGACCATGTTGGGCGTGCAAGACCGCAAACCTGACCAACAAAACAAAAAACTGATTCCCGTCGAAGCCGACAGCGGCATCCAAGTGATGTCCATCGGCTTTCTGGTCGATACCGACCAAGCCGTCGTTTGGCGCGGCCCGATGGTCAGCCAAGCCTTGCAGCAGTTGATGTTCCAAAGCGAGTGGGACGAAGTGGACTACCTCTTCATCGACCTGCCGCCGGGTACAGGCGACATCCAGCTCACCCTGTCGCAGAAAATCCCCGTAACCGGTTCGGTCGTCGTTACCACGCCGCAAGACATTGCCCTGATTGACGCACGCAAAGCAGTCGATATGTTCCACAAAGTCAATATTCCGATTTTCGGCGTCCTGGAAAACATGTCGGTACATATCTGCTCCAACTGCGGTCACGCCGAAGCTATTTTCGGTTCTGAAGGCGGCAAAAACCTGGCAGGTCGTCTGAATGTCCCACTGCTCGGACAGCTTCCGTTAAGCCTACCCGTACGCGAAGCAATGGATGGCGGCGCGGCGAAACAGTTGTTTGACGAACATCCCGCTATTGCCAAAATTTATACCGACGCAGCCTTTCAAATCGCCCTGACCATTGCAGACAAAGGCAAAGATTTCAGCAGCCGCTTCCCGAAAATCGTGATTGAATGATACAACCACAAACCAATAAAGCCCGATTGCAATAATCGGGCTTTATTTTTGACTAAAAGGTCGTCTGAAAACTCGGATTGTCTTTACAAATCTCAGCTTATTCCAATATATACCATCTAAACAAAAACACCTCTTATCCACGCCATGGCACAAGTATCGAAAATACAACACAAATCTATGGAATAATTAACAGAGAGACAAAAAAGAAAAATATCATTTCCAGTGAAAAAAAATATATCTTCATATAAAATTTCCTACCATATTAAATATATAAAATGCAACGCTTGATTTCAACAATGACCAAACCGATTAAACAAGATATTTTTAATTAACTAAAAAGCAAAAAACGCAATTTAAAACCAAAATAAATCAAAAAACATAAATATATTATGTGTGTTATTA
>CALDNV010000099.1:0-1946 GCA_937914605.1 uncultured Neisseria sp. | reverse complement strand
CTCTTTGAGCTAAGGCGAGGCAACGCCGTACTGGTTTAAAGTTAATTCACTATAAAATGGTGGCGACAATCACGCCTGTAATATTGTGTTGTAAAGCCGTCAGTCCGACGCTTTGCCTACCGCCGTCCATATCTGAGCAAACTATCAAAAAAACGCCGAAATCTTTATAATTCGGCACATATCCTATTTTTCAGACGACCTATCTCCGATAGCGCATCCTTTTGTGGATTAACTGTGGATAAGTTTGTTCTGACCCCTTTCCAGGAATACCTTATGATCCGTTTCGAACAAGTTTCCAAAACCTATCCCGGCGGTTTTGAAGCCCTGAAAAACGTCAGCTTCCAAATCAAAAAAGGCGAAATGATATTTATCGCCGGCCATTCCGGCTCCGGCAAGTCCACCATCCTCAAGCTGATTTCCGGTATTACCAAACCCAGTAAAGGCAAAGTGTGGTTCAACAACCAAGACTTGGGCGAATTGAGCGACAACCAAATCGGCTTCATGCGCCAACATATCGGCATCGTGTTCCAAGACCACAAAATCCTCTATGACCGCAACGTCCTGCAAAACGTCATCCTGCCGCTGCGGATTATCGGTTATCAGCCGCGCAAAGCCGAAGAACGCGCCCGCATCGCCATTGAAAAAGTCGGCTTGAAAGGCCGCGAATTGGACGATCCCGTAACCCTCTCAGGCGGCGAACAGCAACGCTTGTGTATCGCCCGCGCCGTCGTCCACCAACCCAGCCTCCTGATTGCTGACGAACCCTCCGCCAACCTCGACCGCGCCTACGCGCTCGACATCATGGAATTGTTCAAAACCTTCCACGAAGCAGGAACCACCGTCATCGTCGCCGCCCATGACGAAACCCTCATGGCAGACTACGGCCACCGCATCCTGCGCCTCTCGAAAGGACGACTCGCATGAGCATCATCCACTACGTCTCGCTGCACGTCGAATCCGCACGCACTGCGCTCAAACAGCTCCTGCGCCAACCCGTCGGCACGCTGCTCACCCTCCTGATGCTCGCCGTTGCCATGACTCTGCCGCTTTTCATGTATTTGGGCATCCAAAGCGGGCAAAGCGTTTTAGGCAAACTCAACGAGTCGCCGCAAATCACCCTCTATATGGAAACCGATGCTTCCAAAGCCGACAGCGATACCGTCCGCAACCTGTTGGAACGCGATGCCCGCCTCAACAAAGTCCGTTTCATCAGCAAGCAAGAAGGCTTGGAAGAGCTGCAATCCAACCTCGATCAAAACCTCGTTTCCATGTTCGACGGCAACCCCTTGCCCGACGCATTTATCGTAACGCCCGATCCCGCTACGCCGCCCGCACAAATGCAGACGATTTATCAGGATATGGTCAAGCTGCCCATGGTCGAATCCGCCACTATGGACACCGAATGGGTGCAAACGCTGTATCAAATCAACGAGTTCATCCGCAAAATTTTATGGTTTCTTTCACTGACGCTGGGTATGGCGTTCGTCCTTGTCGCGCACAACACCATCCGTCTGCAAATCCTCAGCCGCAAAGAAGAAATCGAAATCACCAAGCTGCTCGGCGCGCCCGCATCGTTCATCCGCCGCCCCTTCCTCTATCAAGCCATGTGGCAGAGTATCTTCTCCGCCGCTGTCAGTTTGGGACTGTGCGGCTGGCTGCTCTCCGCCGTACGTCCGTTGGTAGATGCCATCTTCAAACCCTACGGCCTTAATATCGGCTGGCGTTTCTTCCATTTCAGTGAAGTTTCGCTGGTGTTTGGCTTCGTCATCGCCCTAGGCGTCTTCGGCGCATGGCTTGCCACCACGCAGCATCTGCTGGGCTTTAGGGCAAAGAAATAAAATCATTGGATTGAAGCAAAGGCAAAAAGGTCGTCTGAAACTCTAAAACAAGGTTGAACTGGCCCCCAAATCTTGGACACTCATAAAAGCCTATTCAGGCGCTCTGTG
>CALDNV010000098.1:0-14698 GCA_937914605.1 uncultured Neisseria sp. | reverse complement strand
TTGAGCTAAGGCGAGGCAACGCCGTACTGGTTTAAAGTTAATCCACTATAAAACCTTTATTGTTGTTTAATGTCACGACCAAAAAGCCAAAAGGTCGTCTGAAAATTTTTCAGACGACCTTTTCTCAAACTAACGCTTCAAAATTTGATCAGTACCAACCGCGCAGCTTCATCGCTTTTTCGACGCGGCGGATACTCATCATGTACGAAGCAGTACGCAGGTCCACGTCATACTCTTGCGCCAGATTCCAAATATCGCGGAACGCGCGGCGCAGAACGACGGTTTCTTTTTCCTGAACTTCGTCAAATTCCCAGTAATAGCCTTGCAGGTTTTGCACCCATTCAAAATAGGAAACGACCACGCCGCCGCAGTTCGCCAGAATATCGGGCACGACCAACACGCCGTTTTGGCGCAGGATGGCATCGGCTTCGGGCGTAGTCGGACCGTTTGCGCCTTCGACCACGATTTTGGCGCGTACTTTGCCCGCGTTTTCGGAAGTCAATTGGTTTTCCAGCGCGCAAGGGGCGAGTACATCCACATCCAATGCCAAGAGTTCGGCGTTGCTGATTTCTTTGCCGTAACCCGCTTCGTTGGTAATGAAGCCTTTTTCTTGGAACTCTTTGAAGAGGGCTTCCATATCCAAGCCGTTTTCGTTGTAGATGGCGACATCAACGGTGGAAACAGCAACGACTTTCGCGCCGGATTGATGCGCGTAATAGCCTGTGTGATAGCCCACATTGCCGAAGCCCTGAATGGCGTAGGTTGCGCCTTTAACGTCTTTACCGAGTTTCTCCAAGGCTTGAACGGCGGCGAAGTTCACGCCGTAACCTGTCGCTTCGGTACGCGCCAAAGAGCCGCCGAATTCGACCGGTTTACCGGTGAACACCCCCGGCGCAGATTTTTTAACGACGTTTTCGTAGGCATCGACCATCCACGACATGATTTTGCCGTTGGTGTTCACGTCAGGTGCAGGAATATCGATTTTCTCGCCGATGAGCGGGGAAATGGCTTCGGAATAAGCTCGTGCAATGCGTTCCAACTCTGCTTCGGAATAATCGCGCGGATCCAAAGTAATGCCGCCTTTGCCGCCGCCGTAAGGAATGCCCGCAACGCAACATTTGATGGTCATCCAAATCGACAGGGCTTTGACTTCGTCCAAATTCACATTGGGATGGAAGCGCACGCCGCCTTTGTACGGGCCGACGGCGTTGTTGTGTTGCGAACGGTAGCCGGTGAAGGTTTTGACCGTGCCGTTGTCGAGTTTGACGGGGAAGGTAACTTCCAAAACGCGTTGCGGGCTTTTCAGGATTTCATACACCGCAGGGTCGGCATTGAGCCGGTCGCAGGCGGTTTTGACCTGTTTGCGGGCGATTTCGAAAGGGTTAAGGGTTTCTTTTGCGGCGGATTGGGACATTTCTCTTCCTTCTTATGTCTGGTTGAAATTTAAGGGCTTCACAGTTGTAACTATAACCAATTTCCAAATGAAATGTAATAGCATGTAGTCAGTATTTTTAAAATTGATTAATTTATATATGAATTTATTTTCAGACGACCTCTAAAACCTGATACCCCGTAGCCCGATATCGCCGCCAAAATCGACTACTAAAACTAAAGCCTTTGTTTTTAAAAAAATCATCTGAAATTTTATATCATCAGGCTGATGCTTTAAAAACAGCAACGACCGCATATCAGACTCGATAATATTGTTAACAATATCCAATTTTCGGCAGCACAAAATAAGGCATAACAAGATAGTCTGCTTCATCCATTTTGACTTTAATATAGTGGATTAACTTTAAACCAGGACGGCGTTACCTCGCCTTGTCCTGATTTAAAGTTAATCCACTATAAAATATGAAAAAGGTCGTCTGAAAACTCATGTTTCAGGTTTTCAGACGACCTTTTTGAACCTCATCGTTTACCGTTCGGCGGCGCTGCTTCTTTCGGCTTGCTCTTCTGCCGCTTCATACGCTTCCACAATTTTCTGTACCAGCGGATGACGGACGACGTCTTCGCTGGTAAAGGTGTGGAAATACAGCCCTTCCACGTCGCGCAGTTTTTCACGGGCGTCTTTCAAGCCGGATTTGATGTTGCGCGGGAGGTCGATTTGGCTGATGTCGCCGGTGATGACGGCTTTTGCGCCGAAGCCGATGCGGGTCAGGAACATTTTCATCTGTTCGGGCGTAGTGTTTTGCGCTTCGTCCAGAATCACATACGCGCCGTTGAGCGTGCGCCCGCGCATGTAGGCGAGCGGGGCGATTTCGATCAGGCCTTTTTCCATCAGTTTGGTCACGCGGTCGAAGCCCATCAGGTCGTAGAGCGCGTCGTAGAGCGGGCGCAGGTAGGGGTCAACTTTTTGCGCCAAATCGCCGGGCAGAAAGCCGAGTTTTTCGCCTGCTTCGACGGCGGGGCGGACGAGGACGATGCGTTCGATTTGGTGTTTTTCCATGGCATCGACGGCGGCGGCGACGGCGAGATAGGTTTTACCCGTACCCGCGGGGCCCAACCCGAAGACGACGTCGTGGTTTAACAAGGCGCGGATGTAGCCGTTTTGGCGCGGGGTACGCCCGCCTATGCTGCCGCGCTTGGTGCGGAAATAATATTGTTGGTCGTGATGTTTTTCTTCGTGTTTCTCGTCGGCGGTTTTGGCTTCGACGGCAGCGAGGCGGATGGCGTTGTCGTCCAAATCGCCTTGTTCGGCGGCTTCGGCGAGCGCGAGCAGGGCGCGGCGGCCGGCGTGGGCAAGTTCGCCCATGAAGGTGAAGTGTTCAAAGCGGCGGCTGATTTGGATATCGAGGGCTTTGCCCAAGGCTTCGAGGTTGCCGTCGAGCGCGCCGCAGAGGCGTTGGAGGATGGTGTTGTCGATGTCTTCAAATTGAAGATGGACGGTATGGGTCATATCTTGTTTCCATGATGATTAAAGGTCGTCTGAAAGGTGCGGGATGCTTTTCAGACGACCTTTCGGTGTTATTTGTTTTGCGCTTGTTCGCGAAGCTCGCGGCGCAGGATTTTGCCGACGTTGGACTTGGGCAATTCGTCGCGGAACTCGATGTCTTTCGGCACTTTATAAGCGGTCAGCTCGGTACGGCAGAATTCGACGAGTTCTTCTTTGGTCAGGCTCGGGTCTTTTTTGACGACGAAGACTTTGAGGGCTTCGCCTGTTTTTTCGTTGGGCACGCCGATACAGGCGACTTCCATGACTTTATCGTTGTGTGAAACGACTTCTTCGATTTCGTTCGGATAAACGTTGAAACCGGAAACAACGATAAGATCTTTTTTGCGGTCAACCAGTTTCAGCCAGCCTTTTTCGTCCATCACGGCGATGTCGCCGGTTTCCAAAAAGCCGCGCGCGTCTATGGTTTTGGCGGTTTCTTCGGGACGGTTCCAATAGCCTTTCATCACTTGCGGGCCGCGCACCCAAAGTTCGCCCGGCTGTCCGATGCCGACTTCTTTGCCGTCCGCATCGCGCAATTCGACTTCGGTGGAGGGAACGGGCAATCCGATGCCGCCGCTGTATGCTTCGATATTGAGCGGGTTGCAGCACACGCCGGGACTGGCTTCGGTCAGGCCGTAGGCTTCGACGATGGGCGTGCCGGTGATTTTTTTCCATTTTTCGGCGACGGCTTTTTGAGTCGCCATGCCGCCGCCCAAAGTCAGGCGCAGGTTGGAGAAATCGACGGTGGAGAAATCGGGTTGGTTGACCATGCCGTTAAACAAGGTGTTCACGCCGATGAAGACGCTGATGCGTTCTTTTTTGAGTTCGCCGATAAAGCCTTTCATGTCGCGCGGGTTGGTAATCAGGATGATTTTGGAACCGGCATTGGTAAAAATCATCAGGTTCACCGTCAGGGCGAAGATGTGGTAAAGCGGCAGCGCGGCGATGACGGTTTCTTTGCCTTCGCGCAGTTGGTTTTTAATCCATTCTTTCGCCTGAAGCATATTGGCGCAGATGTTGCCGTGGCTGAGGACGGCGCCTTTTGCCACGCCGGTCGTGCCGCCCGTGTATTGCAACAGCGCGGTATCTTCGCGGGTCTGGGTAACGGGGCGGAAGGTATGTGCCGCACCTTCTTTCAGGGTCGTCTGAAAAGGGATAGCGCCGGAAATGCGGTATTCGGGCACCATTTTTTTGATTTTGCGCAGCACGAAATTCATCAGCGTGCCTTTGAAGAAACCGAACATTTCTCCGACAGAAGCGACGATGACGTGTTTGATTTGCGTGCGCGGCAGCACCAGCTCCAGCGTGTTGGCAAAATTTTCCAAAACGATGATGGTGGTCGCGCCACTGTCTTTCAACTGATGCTCCAGCTCGCGCGGGGTATAGAGCGGATTGGTGTTCACCGCCACCAGCCCCGCTTGCAGGATGCCGAAAAGCGCAATCGGGTATTGCAGCAGGTTGGGCAGCATAATCGCCACGCGCTCGCCGCGCGGCAGCTTCAGGACGTTTTGCAAATAGGAAGCGAAATTTTCCGCCAGCTTGCCGACCTCGGCGTAAGTGAGCGTTTTGCCCATGTTTTGAAACGCGGGTTGATGCGCGAATTTTTCAACGCTTTGACGGAATACGTCGCTGATAGAGCTGTATTGCGTGATGTCGATTTCGGCATTGACGCCTTGTTCGTAGCTGTTGAGCCAGAGTTTTTCCATATAAATAGTCTTATTTCGTTGGTTTTATGGTTGTCTTGAGGTCGTCTGAAAAGGCAGGAAAGTAGTTTTCAGACGACCTTTTATCTTTTTTATTCAAGCAGTAATAATGACGGGCTTGTCGGTGGACATGATAATGCCGCCGCCCAAGCAGACGTCGCCGTCATACAGCACGGCGGATTGACCGGGCGTTACCGCCCATTGCGGTTCGTCGAACACCAGCTCGACCGTTTCATCATCGAGATAACGTAATTCGCAGGGCGCGTCCGCCATGCGGTAGCGGGTTTTGCAGGTGTAGCGCCCTTCTTTCGGACGTTCGGGCAGGGTAAAACTCAAATCGTTCATGACGAGGCTGCGGGTGTAGAGCAGCGGATGGTCATGACCTTGTACGACGATGAGTTCGTTTTTTGTCAAATCCTTCGCGGCGACAAACCACGGCTCGCCCGCGCCGCCGATGCCCAATCCTTTGCGCTGTCCGAGCGTGTAGAACATCAGCCCGACGTGTTCGCCGACGGTTTTTCCTTCGGGCGTGACCATTTTGCCGTTGTTGGTCGGCAGGTATTTTTGCAGGAACTCGCGGAACGGACGTTCGCCGATGAAGCAGATGCCGGTACTGTCTTTTTTGGCGGCAGTCGGCAAATTGAATTCGGTGGCAAGGCGGCGGACTTCAGGTTTTTCCAAACCGCCCAACGGGAAAATCGCGCGCTCGAGTTGGAAAGGCTTGAGGCGGTAGAGGAAATAGCTTTGGTCTTTGTTTTGATCCAAACCTTTAAGCAGGTAATGAGTGCCGTTGCGGACTTCTTTGCGCGCATAGTGCCCTGTGGCAATGGTATCTGCGCCCTGCTCTATGGCGTAGTCCAAAAAGCATTTGAATTTGATTTCGGCGTTGCACAACACATCCGGATTCGGCGTGCGCCCCGCGCTGTATTCTTTGAGGAAATAGGCGAATACGTTGTCTTTGTATTGGGCGGCAAAATTGACGATATCGATGTCTATGCCGATGATGTCGGCGACGGCAATAGCATCAAAAGAGTCTTGCTTGATGCTGCAATATTCGTCATTGTCGTCGTCCTCCCAGTTTTGCATAAACACACCGCGCACTTGATAACCCTGCTGTTTGAGCAAGGCGGCGGTTACAGAGGAATCAACACCGCCGGAGAGCCCGACGATGATGTTTGAAGGTTGTTGAGTAATGTCCATAAAGGGGATATGGGTAGGAAACAGCGGTTTTTAAAGGCGGATTTTAGCACATTTTGATGAAGGGATAAGGAAGGCTACCCTATAAGGCAAACGGGGCTTGAATGATGTTTTATTGGAAATTCAAGAAATTAAATGATATTTGATAGAAAAAAGCCGCCTGAAACCGCTACCGTCGGTTTTCAGACGACCTTTTGTTCATTCGGATGCGTCGGCCGCTTTTTCTTTTTGTCGGGTGAACACATCGCCCTTTCTGTAAGCATTGCGCTTTCCGTGCAAACTGTAATACTCGACAAGCTGTCCGTTCCTCCGCACGAAATATCCGCGGTCTTTTTCATATTTCGGACAATGCGTGTACCAAGAATCGTCGCCTTCGCTGCAATAGCTCAAATATAGTTTGCCGCGTTTGACATAACCTTTTACCTTGCCGCTACCGCCCGGACCATTCGAACGGCCTTCATTCCATTCTCCGGAAATAATGTATTTCGGTGATTGTTTAATATTAAAATATTTACCGTAGATACCATCTTCCAGTTCTTGCTCATACCCCCAATTTCCAGAAAAATCAGCGGCTAATGCTTGACCTGCAAACCATAATGCACACGCTGCAAGAATATATTTCTTCATTTTAGCCTCATCGTTCAATCAATAATAAACAGATGGCATTTTATGACGAAGCAGAATATGTGTCCATCACAAAAGGTCGTCTGAAATGACAGTTTCAGACGACCTTTTTTATCACATTACAATAACTTTCATCACCATTTCAGACGGCCTCAATCCAAAATCTTGCCGACGATTTCGCCCACGTCTTTCGACAATCCTTCCTGCGCCCGAATGCGCTGCAATTCTTGTTTCACCAAGTTTTTGCGGTACGGTTCGAGCTTGTTGCAGAGGTTGAACGCCTGCACCAAGCGGGCGGCGACCTGCGGGTTGAAGCGGTCGATTTCGATGACTTTGTCGGCGATGAAGTGGTAGCCGCTACCGTCTTGTGCGTGGAAATGCGGGACGTTGCGGCTGAAGCTGCCGATGAGCGAACGGGCTTTGTTGGGGTTTTCGAGGCTGAATTTCGGATGCTGCAAGGCGGTTTGAACCTGTTGCAGGGTGTCGCTGCGGCGGCTTAAGCCGACGAGGGCGAAATATTTGTCCATCACCAGCGCGTCGTCTGAAAACTTGTCGGCAAACTGCGCCAGCAGGCGGTTGCGCATATCGCTTTCGTTGCCGTTGACGGCGGACAGGATGCCCCATTCGTGGGTCATGTTTTGTGCCATTTCGCCGTATTTCTCGGCAACGGTTTCGATGTGTGCGGGATCAGCGCGCAGGACGAAGGCGCGGCAGACGTTGCGCAACGTGCGCCAGCCGGCGGCTTCGGGGCTGTACTCGTAGCTTTGATTTTCCTGCTGCGCCGCCTGACGGTTCAATTCGTGCCATTTCGGCAGGAAGCGGACGGCAAGCGTATCCAACAAGGCTTCACGCGCCTGATGGTAGCGCAGCGGGTCGATGTTTTCCGCGCCGTCCCATAGCTCGGCTTCGGACGGCACGCCTAAAAGCAGGGCTTTGAAGGCGTTGTCCAAGAGGTCGTCTGAAATGACTTTTTCGACGGCGGCAAGCAGTTTTTCGTGTTTCGGCAACTCGACGCCGCCTGAAAGCGCGGCAAGGTTGGCGGCGACGGCGCGGCGGTAGAGCGTTTGCGCGGCTTCCCAGCGCGTGAAGGCGTCGCTGTCGTGGGCAAGCAGTAGCAGCAGGTCGTCGTCGCTGTACGGATAGTTCAGGTGCACCGGCGCACTGAACCCGCGCAGCAGCGAGGGAACGACGGCTTCGGTTACGCCTTCGAGCAGAAAGGTCTGTTCGGCTTCGGTCAGCAGCAATACGGCTTCGGTCGCGCGTTTGCCCTGATAGTCGAATGCCACCGCTTCGCCGTTGCGGTTCAGCAGCCCGACTTTGACGGGAATCATCATCGGCTGCTTGTTCGCCATATCGGGCGTAGGCGGCACGGTTTGTTTAATGGTTAACTCAAAAACATTGTTTTTCAGACGACCTTCTGCTTCCAAAACGGGCGTGCCTGCTTGGCTGTACCACAAGGCGAACTGGTCGAGATTGATGCCGTTCGCGTCCGCCATCGCCGCGCGGAAATCGTCGCAGGTCACGGCTTGCCCGTCGTGGCGTTGGAAATAGAGCTTCATGCCTTTCTGGAAGCCCTCTTCGCCGAGCAGGGTGTGATACATCCGCACCACTTCCGCGCCTTTTTCATAAACGGTCATGGTGTAGAAATTGTTCATCTCCTCATAGCTGGCGGGGCGCACCGGATGCGCGGTCGGGCCTGCGTCTTCGGGGAACTGGTGCTGGCGCAGCAGGCGGATGTTTTCGATGCGGCGCACGGCGCGGCTGGCGCGGTCGCCGGAAAATTCTTGGTCGCGGAACACGGTCAGCCCTTCCTTCAGCGAAAGCTGGAACCAGTCGCGGCAGGTAACGCGGTTGCCCGTCCAGTTGTGGAAATATTCGTGTCCGACCACGGATTCGATGCCTTCGAAATCGGTATCGGTGGCGGTGCGGCTGTCGGCGAGTACGAACTTGGTGTTAAAAATGTTCAAACCCTTGTTTTCCATCGCGCCCATATTGAAATCGCCCACGGCGACGACCATGAAAATATCCAAGTCGTATTCCAGACCGAAGCGCGTTTCGTCCCACTTCATCGCGTTTTTCAAGGATTCCACGGCAAAGCCGACCTTGGGCTTGTCCGCATCGGTGGTGTAAAACTCGATTTTGACGTTTCTGCCGCTCATGGTGGTGAAACGGTCTTCCGTTACCGCCAAATCGCCCGCGACCAAAGCAAACAGATAGCTTGGCTTGGCAAACGGGTCTTCCCATTTCACCCAATGGCGGTCGTCTGAAAACTCGCCGCCGTCGATTTTGTTGCCGTTGGAAAGCAATACGGGATAGCGTTTTTTGTCCGCAACGATGGTGGTCGTGAATTTGGACATCACATCCGGACGGTCGATGTAGAACGTGATTTTGCGGAAGCCCTCCGGCTCGCATTGGGTAAACAGATTGCCGCCGGAAGCATACAGCCCCATCAGCGATTTGTTTTCCGCCGGCAGGATTTCGGTTTCCACTTCGACGGTGAAGCGTTCGGACGGCACGCCCGCAATCGTCAGCGTCTCGCCTTCCAACACATAATCCGCCGCCACGCCATTGATTTTGACGGACAAAAGTTTCGCCGCACCGTCCAACACCAGCGGCTCCCCCACCCTCTGCGGCTCGACCGTCAAACGGGATTTCACGACAGTTTGCGGTTCGGCAATGTCGAAATGCAGGTCGGTTTCGAGAATGCGGTAGGCAGGCGTTTGGTAATCTTTCAGATAATGGACGGTTTTGCTCATGGTTTTGCTTTCGGATAAGGAATCAATTAAAGAATTTAAAAAGAGATAGAGTGGATAACCTTCATCGGACAGCGTCGCTGCGCCTTGTCCTGATTGCCGTCATCCACTATTGGGTCGTCTGAAAATGCAATATTAACAAAATAACAAACTTCGCACCCATCATCCCACAAAAATACCTTTTATCCAATATTTCATGCCACAAAGTCAGGTACGACCCCGTCTTCCGTTTACGCTGTTAGAATGCCCCCTTCGCCCCCGCACGGGTATAATCCGTTGCCATATCGGCAATCGCGGAATGACCGAAATTGCTTTAGGATTTCGGGCAGCCAACCGCCCTGTCCGCCAAGGCGCGGATGAACCTTTACCGGCATTCCCGTTCCAATCCGTCAGGTTTTGATTATCTTTGAGGTGTGATAAATATGTCTTCCAAACCTTTGCTCCTTTTGTGTTCCACATTGACTGCCTTGCTATGCGCCTGCAGCGCCGGCAACGAAGCGGCAGAAGCCAGCGCATCCGGAGCTTCAAATGCGTCGGCAGCCGCAGCCTCCCAAGCCCCGGTACAAGCCGCCGCTTCCGAGGCAGCATCAGCCTCCGCGCCTTCCGCCACACAAAATCTGACCGGTTTGGATCAGGCAAAATGGCAAACCTACCGCTGCAAAGACAACGGCAGCGTATCAGTCCGCTATTTCAAAACAGAGGACGGCGCCGCGGCACAAGTACGCTTTAAAGGTGCTGAATTTGTCGCACCTTTCAGCCCCGAAATGAGCAACGAAGATTTGAACGCCTTTAGCGACGGTCAATACACTTGGACAATCGGCAACTTTACGGAAACCGATTTCTACAAGGAAGACGGCGGTTTTCTGGTTCATCATGAAGCCTCGGAAGAAACGCCTGACAACATGACGGACAACCTGCTGCTGCAAGAATGCGCCCCGTCCCAATAGCATTGCCGTTTTAGAGAAAATCATCTACCCGCTTCCTCCCCGATACACGCCATACAAACCAAAAGGTCGTCTGAAAACCTCAAATCGAGATTTTCAGACGACCTTTTCTTCTGCCTGCTTTAGAACGTGTGTTTCAACGTAGCGGTCAGGCTGCGCGGTGTGCCGTAAACGTGGATGTCAGGCATGGGGCGGTAGCGTTTGTTGAACACGTTTTCAAAATCCAAACCGATGCGGGTGGATTTGCCGATTTTGTAATGCGCGGTCAAATCCAGCGTGGCGTATGGGCGTTGGGTCAAGGCTTCTTTACCGGCAGCGGTAAGGGGCTGGTATTCATCAGATACTGCGTTTGTACCGCTTTGCCAGTTGACGTTTGCACCCAAGTTTAGGCGGTCGGTAACGTCATACGCAGTAAAGAGTTTGAAAAGGTGGGCAGGATAAGAAGGGTTGACCAAATTGCCCGCATCGTTTTTGAGTTTGGAGTACGCATAAGAAGCATTGATCAGCCATTTGTCGCTCAGGCGTCCGCCGACGGACAATTCCACGCCTTTGGTTGTCGTGCGGTCAACAGATTCATAGTAAACTTGTTGATTTTTACGATCATAAATTTCTTTAGCCAAATGGTCGCGTTTATTGATAAACGCCGCCGCAGAAGCGTTCAAACGGCCTTCAAACCATGAGGCTTTTAAGCCGAGTTCATATGTTTTGCCGCGTTGCGGTTCGAGCGGTTTGCCGTTTCGATCCAAATTACGCACTTGCGGGCGGAATATGGTGGTATAGGAGGTGTAGGCTGTCAGATTGTCGTTTAAATCATAACTTGCGCCCAAATAGGGGATAAATACCTTGTTTTTATGCCTGCTGTCGGCAAAATTGTTGCGATCGGAACTGTAGCGGTATTGCCAATCGACAAACCGTCCGCCGCCTATCAATGCCAGCCTGTCGGTCAGTTTGAAACGGGTCGAACCGTAAACAGAGAGGTTTTTCATATGGGCAAAGCCGTCGCGAAGATAGGGTATGGCCGGTTTTGTGAAATTTCCGTCAAAAAGGCGCAAATCAGGGACAACCCCATCTTTATTTCTCTTGTAATATGAAGGAGTTTCCTTATTGTACTGATAGCTGATGCCGGCATTGAATTCATGTTTGCGCCCCCAAAGCGGGTAATCGCCGTCCAAATTCAGAGAAAAATCTTGGTCGGTGTACTTGGCTTGGTCGCGCTCGGCAACGAATTGAGCGGAATAGTCCGGATTAATGACAAAAGGACCGGCCATGCCGGCAACCGCATCACTTTTTCCATAAGTATGGCTGTAGTTGCCGTTCAGAGTCCAACCGTTTTCAAACTCATGATTGACAGAAGTAAAGATTTCCGCACTGTTTTCTTTACCGTAAGCCCATTTTGCCGAGGAATTGCTGCGCGGTGAGGCTGCAAACGGTTTGAAAGGTTGATTGTTTTCAGGGTCTCCCGCTACGGTCAGATAGCTGAAAGGAGAGCTGCCGGTATTGCGGAAACGGTGTATTTCTGTACCGAGGCGCCAGTGGGTTTGCGGCGTAAGGTCGTAAGACAGAATGCCGTAGAAAGTGTGATTGTGGCGCGAAGTGTTCGGCAGGTAATCGCCGCCGTGGTCGCTGACCAAAATGGTGCGACCGCGCAAGGTATTGTCGGCATTCAGAGGATGATTAGCATCAAGGACGAAGCGGTAGTGATTCCACGAACCGACTCCGGCTTCCACGCTGACCGCGGGTTTGGCAGTCGGTTTTTTACGTTCCAACGCAACCGTACCGCCCGGCTCGCCCATACCGCCGTTGGACAAACCGCTTGCGCCGCGCACGACGACAACTTGTTCGTACAATGCGCGGTCCAGATTGTTGGTGCCGCGGCGGATGGCTTTACTGTCGTAAAGGAACTTGGGCGCGCCGTCCACGGAAATGCTGTCAATCGCCTGACTGCGCGAAATAAACTCGCTGTGTCCGGAAACGTTGTTGCCCATTTTGCTGTGGAACACGCCCGGTGTTTGTTTCAACACGTCCTGCAAGGTATCCAAACCTTGGTCGTCCATTTGTTTTTCGGTAACAACAGACAAAGACTGCGGCGTTTCGCGCTGGGTCAGGCGGATGCCTGTCGCAGCGGAGGAAGCCGGAATGGTGTAGTTGGAGGTTGTCTGTTTGCCGACGCCCTTTACTTGGACGGTAGGCAAATCAACCTGCTCAACCCCATCCCCTGCACCTAAGGAGTAAGCAGATAAAAGTGCCGCAGCAACAGCAACCGGCAAACGCGCCGGACGAAATTTAGATAATGGCATGGTGTCTCCTAATTATTTAGCCGTCCGAACGGCAGTGGAGTTCCAAACCTCCTTGCACCATTCGGCAGCAAACGGCTTTTTTGTGTATTAAATAAGAATTTTTATCAAATTTCTGTAATAGGATGAAATAAAACGGTCGGAGTATAGAGAACTGACGGGCATGAATCAAATAATTTACACAGTCCCCGACACATCATTTTCATCTGCATGACCATCTTTCATTCTCAATCAAACAAATCCAACAGTTGTAAAAAAGGTCGTCTGAAAATTTTCAGACGACCTTTTCAATAATATAAGGATTTAGAAGAATGATATTTGCGTATTAGATTGGCATTTGATTCTTCACCATTCCCCTACTCTATCCCCGCCCATTTGTGTGTCTGCACGCTCAGCTGCCAATGCACGGGCGCGTCGGGGCGGCTGTTTAAGAGACCGATTTGGCGGATGGTGTCGTAGATGTTCATCACACCGTTTTGTTCGCAGGGCGAAAGGTAGTAATGGCGGGCGCGGATTTTGCGTTCCATGTTTTGGCAGAACGCAACGACATCGCCGTCGGCCACGATGCGCACTTCGTCGGCTTCGGCGATGCAGCTATTTTCATATTTGGCGGCGTAGCAGGCTTTGGGGCTGGTGGTGACGTAGTCGATTTGCGGCGGCGCGGGCTTGAGTCCGTTGGTTTCGATACAGAGGAAATAGCCTTCGGCCTTGAGCGCATCCAGCAGCGTATCGAGATGCGGCTGGATGGTCGGCTCGCCGCCGGTAATGATGATATTGCGGGCGGTGTAGGTTTTCAGACGACCTAAGATGTCGGACAGGCTCATCATGCCGAATTTCAAATAATCGGTATCACACCAGCCGCACGCCAGATTGCATTTGCCCAAACGGACGAAAACGGCGGGCATGCCCGTGTTCCAGCCCTCGCCTTGCAGGCTCTCGAAAATTTCGACGATGCGGTATTGCGGATTTTCGGGGGCGACGCTGATTTTTTTCATACCGCCAACACCGCCGCCGCTGCCAGCATCGCGGGCAGGCCTTGCTTGACGAGTATGCCTTTGTTGCCGGAAGAGAACGCGCCCCATGCGGCGGCAATCAATACGAAGCCGAGAAACAGAATCGTCGCCCCGTAAACGGCATTGTCCGGCGCGGCAAACCGCGACCAAACAAGCCCGATGCCGAGAAAGCCGTTATACAGCCCTTGGTTGCTGAACAGAGTCTGCACGCGCTTTTGTTCCATAAATTCATAAGGCAGCTTGAAAATTTCCGCCGCTTTTTCGCTGGGAATCTGCGTCATTTCAAGCCAGGCGATGTAGAAATGTTCGGCGGCGACGAGGAGGACTAAGAGGGTGGAGAGGAGTTTCATGGGTGTTCCTTTTAATGGGTGTGTTGGTATGAAAGGCCGTCTGAAAAAACGGGGAATCCGTACAGAAGAAAAAACCATTTTACGGTAAGCAAATAAGGACGCCCCACACCGTCATTCCCGCGCAGGCGGGGATCCAGAGGTTGGAATTGCTGAATTTTTAAATATTCCTAACAAATCAAGGTCTGGATTCCCGCCTGCGCGGGAATGACGCGGTTGGGCATACCTTATTTGAATTTACTCTAGTGATACGTGCAAGATATTCCCTACTCCCCTTCATACTCCGCACACGATGTCGGCGTTTCCCACAATTTCACGCTGCACACTTTCAGCCCCGCGTTTTTCAAACGGTCGTACATTTCGACCGCCATATTTTCGGCAGTGGTGCGACAGGGCAGGCACAGGGTTTTCATGTTCCAGCCCTCCAAGAGCACGGCGATTTGGCATTCGCGGCCGTTGCCGCCATTGTAGATAAACGCATGATCGAAAGGGTCGGTAATGTGTTTTTTCACAATGGCTTTGAGGTCGGTGAAATCCATCACCATGCCGTCTTTCGCGCCACCCCGTATGGGGTCGTCTGAAACGGTGATTTCGAGTTTGTAGGTATGCCCGTGCAGGTTTTGGCATTTGCCGTCATGCCCGTCGAGCATATGTGAGGAGTCGAAGGTGAATATCTTGGTAATTTTCATGGTGGGTACTTTAAATCGGTAAATAGCCCTGAAAGCCGATTTCGGCAGGCTTGCCGTGCGGATTCGGGGGCAGGCGGATTATGTGATTGCCGATGCGGTCAAGCCGGAGCAGGTTGTCCACGTCTTTTAAGTTGTCTTTATGCTGTTGGATATGGTCGGTCAACAGGGTTTGCAGGGCTTTGTGTTTGACTTCGGCGGG
>CALDNV010000097.1:0-8441 GCA_937914605.1 uncultured Neisseria sp. | reverse complement strand
ACTTGTTGTAGACATCACCAATGATATTCTGTTTTCTGTATAAATGGTATTGCAGGTCGTCTGAAAAATTTCAGACGACCTTTTTTCACTAACCTCTAATTTGCTACCACTCTTTCTTTCAAAGTCTTCAAGACACTTTTCACCGTCTTAATTCTCATCTCCACATCTTCCATCTGAGCCGTAAACTTCAACTTATCCGCTCCAGCCAGCCGGTATTTTTTATCTGTCTGAATCAGCAGGATGATTTCTGTCGGGTCGATTTGGTGGTGTTTGCCGAAGGTAACGGTGACGGCTTCGCTGGTCGCGTCGATGGCGTCTATGCCCAATTCTTTTGCGGCGAGCCGCAGGTGGTGGCTTTCGATGAGGGTTTTGACGGGTTGTTCGGGCAGACCGAAGCGGTCGACGAGTTCTTCGTGTATGGCGTTGATTTGCTGTACGGTTTCGCAGACGGCGAGGCGTTTGTAGAGGACAAGCCGTTCGTGGATGTCGGGGCAGTAGCTTTCGGGCAGCAGGGCGGGGCTGTGCAGTTTGATTTCGGTGGTGATGCCCAGTGGTGCGTCGAGGTCGGGCTGGCGGCCTTTTTTAAGGTCGCGCACGGCTTGTTTGAGCATTTCGGTGTAGAGCGTGAAGCCGACCTGCATCATTTCGCCGGATTGTCCTTCGCCGAGGATTTCGCCTGCGCCGCGGATTTCCAAATCCTGCATGGCAAGGGTGAAACCTGCGCCGAGTTCGTCTGCCGCCGCGATGGCGTCGAGGCGTTTTTCTGCGTCTTTGGTGATGTATTCGGGTGTGAGCAGGTAGGCGTAGGCTTGGTGGTGGCTGCGGCCGACGCGCCCGCGAAGCTGGTGCAGTTGCGCCAGTCCGAATTTGTCGGCGCGGTTGATGATAATGGTGTTGGCGTTGGGGATGTCGATGCCGGTTTCGATGATGGTGGAACAGAGCAATACGTTGAATCTTTGCTGCAAAAAGTCGCGCATGACTTGCTCCAGCTCGCGTTCGCGCAGTTGTCCGTGCGCCACGCCGATGCGGGCTTCGGGCAGCAGGGTTTCCAGCCGCTCGCGCATATTTTCAATCGTATCCACTTCATTGTGCAGGAAAAACACCTGCCCGCCGCGTTTGAGTTCGCGCAATACGGCTTCGCGCACGCTGCCTTCGCTGAACGGTTTGACAAAGGTTTTGACGGCGAGACGGCGGCTGGGTGCGGTGGTAATCAGTGAGAAATCGCGCAGACCTTCGAGCGCCATGCTGAGGGTGCGCGGAATCGGCGTGGCGGTCATGGTAAGGATGTCTACGTTGGCGCGCAGGCGTTTGAGCTGCTCTTTCTGGCGCACGCCGAAGCGGTGTTCTTCATCGATAATCACTAAACCTAAGTTTTTGAATTTGATGTCGTCCTGCACCAATTTGTGCGTGCCGATAACGATATCGACCGTGCCGTCCGCCATGCCTTCCAGCGCGGCTTTGGTGGTTTTGCTGTTGTTGAAACGCGAAAGGCTGGCGACTTTTACGGGGAAATCGGCGAAGCGGTCGGCAAAGTTTTGCGCGTGCTGCTCGACCAGAAGCGTAGTCGGGGCGAGTACGGCGACTTGTTTGCCGCCCATCACTGCCACAAATGCGGCGCGCAGGGCGACTTCGGTTTTGCCGAAACCGACATCGCCGCACACAAGGCGGTCCATCGGCTTTGCCTGCGTCAAATCTTTAATCACGGCGGCGATGGCGGCGGCCTGGTCTTCGGTTTCTTCATAGCCGAAGCCGTCGGCAAACGCCTGATAGTCCAGTTCGTTGATTTCAAACTTGTGTCCCGATTGGGCGGCGCGTTGGGCGTAGAGGTTGAGCAACTCGGCGGCGGTGTCGCGCGCTTTTTCGGCGGCTTTGCGCTTCACCTTGTTCCACGCGCCGCTGCCGAGCTTGTGCAGGGCGACGTTTTCATGCGCTTGGCCGGAGTAGCGGCTGATTAAATGCAGTTGCGAAACAGGTACATAAAGCTGCGCTTCGCCCGCGTATTCGAGCAACATCATTTCGTTGGTTTCGCCGCCCAAATCCATCGTTACCAAGCCCATATAGCGCCCGATGCCGTGTTCTTCGTGAACGACGGGGTCGCCGATGTTGATTTCGGCAAGGTCGCGCAACAGGCCGTCTGAAACGGCGGCGTGTTTCTTGCGGCGGTTGTGGACGCGAGAACGGGCGACGTATTGGTAGAGTTCGGATTCGGTAATGACGGCGATGGCACCTTGAGCGACAACTGCTTTGCCCTCTCCCCAACCCTCCCCCACGGGGGAGGGAGCAGGTTGCTGTCGGATTTGCCCGTGCAGACTATTTTCGACGGGATGCAGGCTGCTTTCGGTTTTCAGGTCGTCTGAAACGGCGGCTGCATTCTGTTCCCTCTCCTGAGGGAGAGGGCTAGGGAGAGGGTTTGTTGCGGCTGCGGGAAATTTGGTTTGGTCGGTAACCGTTTTGCCTTCTCCCTCGGAGGCGGGAGTGGGTTGCTGTTGGTTCGGAGATTGCAGCCCGCCCAGTTTGAACCCGTATGCCAACGGCGCAACCGTTATCATCAGCGGCTCATGCGCCGATAAAAAGCCCTGCCAGTCGGACACAGGTTTGGCTTTCAAACCGTTTTGCTGCAAGAAACCGAGCATGGTTTCGCGCCGTCCCAAACTTTCGGCGCACAGCAAAATCCGTCCTTCAAAGGTCGTCTGAAAATCCTTCAATGCCTGCAACGGCTCGTCGGATTGGCGGTTGACGGCAAGGTCGGGTAGGGTGTGTTCCTTGCTGGAAACATCGGGCAGCACTTGTCCGTAGTTTTTCAGACGACCTGCGAACACATCGGCAGAGAGATACAAATGCTGTGGAAGCAAAGGCGGATAGGTTTCATCGCCCTGCGCCATCGCGTAACGCGATTTGACGTCGCTCCAAAAGCGGTTTGCCTCGGCGTGAACATCGCCTAAAGAGACAAACAGCGCATCCTCGCCGATATAGTCAAACAGCGTTTCCAGCTCGTTTTCAAAAAACAGCGGCAGATAATATTCCACGCCCGCGCCGAAATGGCCGTTGCTGACGGCCTTGTACACAGCGGCATCGTTCGGATTGCCATCGACTTCCTCGCGGAAGCGGCTGCGGAAGATTTTTTGCGCCTCGCTGTCGGTGGGAAACTCGTGCGCCGGCAGCAGGCGGATTTCGGAAACAGGGGAGATGGTGCGCTGCGTGTCGGTGTCAAAGGTTTTAATGCTGTCGATTTCATCGTCGAACAAATCGATGCGGTACGGCATTTCGCTGCCCATCGGGAACAAATCGACAATGCCGCCGCGCACGGCAAACTCGCCCGCCGCGACAACATGGGAAACATGGTTGTAGCCCGCATCTACCAAATCGGTTTTCAGACGACCTATATCCAAAGTCTGCCCCGTTTTCAGCCAAAACGTGCGCCCCGCCAGAAACGGCACGGGCGGCAGCTTCTGCATTGCCGTGGCAACCGGCACAAACAACACGTCCGCCGCGCCGCTCTTAATCTGCCACAACGCCGACAGCCGCTCCGACACCAAATCCTGATGCGGCGAAAAACGCTCGTAAGGCAGCGTTTCCCAGTCCGGCAGGAACACTGCCGTATCGTGCGGACGGAAAAACCGCCATGCCGTCTGAAGGCGCAACGCCTGTTCCGCATCTTGGGTCAGCACGACTTTGAGCCGCTTATGCGGCAGATAACGCGCCAAAGCCAAGGGCAGCGAGCCTTGCGAAAGATTGAGCCAACGGGATTTTTCACGGGGTTTGGGGATAGGGTAGGTCATGGCGTAGGGACAATGGCTTGCGGCAGCCGGAAAATTTTTCGGGCTGCCGTGGTGGGTTGTAAAAGCGGAATTTTAGCAGATTACAAGCGGGTGTAAGGGATAGGATGGTTTGGTTGGTTTTCAGACGACCTTTGTGTGCCAGAGGGTCGTCTGAAAATGCTTGTCCGTAAAAACCGATTGAAATGGATAGACTGAATATTACGGTTTGTCCGGATAAGCCAATAACGGGCTGAAGTCCACTTTCCAAATATCCAATTCATGCAGTTGACCGTCGCTGTAAGAATATAGGGTTGCCAAAACCGGAATGCCGTCTTTATCGTGAAACAGGTATTCGGCGATTGGGATGATTTGTAGCGGGCGCGTTTGGTTTGTATCGCTGGAAAACAGAAAACTGCCCATCGCGCCATCATCGAGCGTGGTGACGCTGTTGGAAAAACGGGTTTCCAATCCGGCATATTGAGGTTTTTTGTTTGACAGAAGAAGATTCAACAAATCGGTTTCGTCTGCCGTCATCGGGCGTTTGTTCAATGGTTCAACTCCATGTATCTGCTGAAAAAGGGATTGTTCGTCCGGATGTTTTCAGACGACCTTTGGCGGCAGGAAGTCATTCTAGCGGATGCAAGCCGGCAAAGACAGCGGTGGCTTTTTCAGACGACCTGCAAGGGTTTGTGATAAGGTATAAAACGGACCTATTTCTGGGAACGAGGTCGTCTGAAAACGGAGGGGAAGGGTATGCCGCAGCGGAAGTGCAGGCAGCAGGCATTTCAGATTTGCGTTATACTTTTCCCCGTCTGTGTACTTTACTTATGAGAAAGGCAGCAAAATTATGATCTTAGAATTCATTAAAAAACTGTTTGGCGCTACCGGCGGCGGCGCATCGTCTTCGCCCAAACGCGGTGGCTGGAATGAGGAAGAGGGCGTGTATTACGCCAAAGGCAGCTACGATAACGCAGTAGAGTACAACAATGAGTTGATGTGCATTGCCAATTTTATGCTCTACCATATGGAAGACATGAACAAGGCAATGGACAAACGCGATTACGCTCAAGCGGAAAATGTCCGTGTGCAGTGGATAGCCGCGATTCCCAATTACATCGCGCAAGCCGATAAATTGGGTGCATACAAAGGTGATGCTTCCCTGTTGAATGCTTTGAAAAACCATCTGCGTTTCTTTAGCAATTTGATGGAAGACGGCTATAAAAAGCTGATCCAAATCCGCGCTTCCGGCAAACACGGTTCGGAAGAAGACGAAGAACAATTGGACGAGAACAACGAGAAAATCTTGGACAGTACCGATAAGTTCAATGAAGCAAGCGACGAGTTTTTGGAAAAATTCGAAGACGAATAAGCCGTATAGGCGAATTTTGTAAAACGCTATCCTAAAACCAAAAATCCTCTAAATTCCTTACGACAGAATTTAGAGGATTTTTTTCATAAGCCGTTTTCTATAAAAACATAGAGAACCGCTGATTGTCAAAAAGGTCGTCTGAAAACCGGTATGGCAGGTTTGGCTAATAGTTTTCAGGCGACCTCCGTTCAAACTGCTACACCCGCCAGTTTGCCGATTATACCCGTAACCGCCAATGCCGCCACGCCCCACAGGCACACGCGCAAGACGGCGGGGGCGACAGGTGCGCCGCCGAGTTTGGCGGAGGCGTAGCCCAGTGCGGCGAGTCCGAACAAAGTGGTTGCCGCCAGCGTAGGGATCAGGGCGGCGGGAGCGGTCAGCGCGATCAGCAGCGGCAGTATCGCGCCGGCGCAGAACGAACCGGCGGAGGCAAGCGCGGCCTGCATGGGCTTGGCGGCGGAGGTTTCGGTGATGCCGATTTCGTCGCGGGCATGGGCGGAGAGCGCGTCGTGTTCCATCAATGCTTGCGCGACTTCGGCGGCAAGTGCGTCGGACAAACCGCGGCGGCGGTAAATTTCGGTCAGTTCTGCCAGTTCGGCATCGGGATTGGCTTCCAATTCGTGGCGTTCTTTGTGCAAATCGGCTTTTTCCGTGTCCGACTGGCTGGATACGGAAACATATTCACCCGCCGCCATCGAGACCGCGCCGCCGATCAGGGCGGAAACGCCCGTCAGCAGCAGGGTTTGGAAATCGGGGGCGGCAGCCGCGACGCCCGTCAGCAGCGAAGCGGTGGAAATCAGGCCGTCGTTCGCGCCCAATACGCTTGCGCGCAGCCAGTTGTTGCGGTTGCTGAAATGGCGTTCGCTGTGTTGTGAATACATGGCAGTGTTCCGGCGGTGTTTTGTGTTATGGTAGCACCGTATCGGTTTATCGGGGCAGCGTAATCATGCGTTTGCACGCTGAAAATCCGTCCACACTTGATAATCATTGTCGCTTAAACAGGTTTGTGGTATAAATCCTAGAAATTTAGCTCTAAACTCTAATAACTGCCGATTAACCGAGAATCATGATGACACACACCGAATCAAGCGCGCAGCCGTCAACTATGGACACGGCTGCTTTTTTAAAGCATATCGAATCCGCATTCCGCCGCATTTTTTCAGACGACCTCAATCTCATGCAATACCTGCCCGAAGACAAATGGCTTGCCTTGAAGCAGGCGGGTTTGCTGTTGCCCTTTCTCGACAAAAAACACGGCGGCCGCAAGGGCAGCCAGTTTGAAATCCAAGAAGTCCTGCGGATTGCGGGGCATTACGGTGTACCCGTTACCCTGCGTACCGGCATCGAAGGCGCGCTGGTATTGCAGCCTCTGCAAGAATTCGGCGACGAAGTGCAAGTCGCGCAAGGTTTGGACATGATTTTCAAAGGCGAGGGCGGCGGTTTGGGCATTACCGAACCCGAAACCTCCGGCGCGGCGATTGCCCGCGAAATGCAGTCCTACTACGAATACATCGACGAACAAACGATTTACGTCAACGCCGCGAAATATTGGCAGGGCAACTCGCAAAGCGACTTTCTCCTCGTTGCCGCCAAAGAGCGCAAAAACGGCAAACTCTCCAAAGTCATCAACCTGCTGCTCGTTCCCAAACAATACATCCGCTACGAAGCCCTCGCATCCGAAGGCCTGCGCGCCGTCCGTTACGCCGTCAACCGCATTGATGCCGAAATGCCCGCTGCCGCCGTCATGAAACTCTCGCAGAGCGACGCCGCCGGTTTGCGCGCGTTCCAAAACATCTTTATCCGCAGCCGCCTGCAACTGATCGGCATGACGCACGGCATCATGGAATATATCCTTGACAACCTGAACCGATATGTTCGCCACGACATCAAATTCGTCGATTATGAACGCCGCGAAATCCAACGCCGCCATCAGGTTTCCGAGATTCTTTACCGCTACGTCTGCCATTGCGTTTCGCCCGTTGCCCCCGTCGCCCATCAACTGATGGAGGCAAACATCATCAAAACCCTCGCCACGGAATACACTTACGCCGCCGCCCAAATGTTGCAAAAACTCTTGGGCGCGAAGGGTTTTGAACGCGGACACACCGCCAGCAATATCGCTATCGACATCCGCCCCTTCACCATCTTCGAAGGTCCGAACGATATGCTTTATGCCGAAATTTACGACCAGTTCGTCCGCGTCACCGCCGAAGAAAAAGAAGCAGGCATTAAGTTGGACAAAAACCAAACCCTGCTCGACCGCCTGCAAACCGACGCCCGCTTTGCCGCCGTTGCCCGCGATTACACTTTACCCGAAGACATCCGCGGCTTCCTGCAGGAACGCACCCTGACCGACGCCTGCGCCTTGCAAAAAGTTTTCATCGGCAAAATCATCGCCCGACTCTTCGCCTTCGTACAGGCGGAACACGAAGACACCGCAGCCTTCCTGTTGAACGACATCCGCAAAGACATATTGGACTGCCGATATTGCGGTTGATGGTTTAAGGCAGAGAGGTCGTCTGAAATCGGTTTTCAGACGACCTAGGGCGGATTTTTATGCTTTCGATTCAAAAGCGATTTCATTGCGAAAATCAAATGAATCAAGTGCTTTAGTCATGTTCATTGACTTTCAGACGACCTCCAAGCCTATGACCCTCTCCAAACTTCCTCTTTGGCAGACTCCCGAACAAGTCTGCGACATCTTACTTGCGCTGCCGGAAAAGCAGCGCAATCGTGCGTTGTACGAACTCGTTTTCCTTTTTGATCATGAAAACCCGCAAGGTCGGACGGAAGCCGAAAGTCAGCTTGCCGCCCTGCGCCTGCTGTGGCATGACCCGCGTTTTCAAGGTTTGGAAAGCATCAAGCATTGGTTACGCGATGTGCTTGGGCTGGACGAGTCAAACGGTTCATGGCTTGCGTTGCAGGACGACATCGAAACGTTGATGGAAATGCTCCATCCCGAAACCTGCCGCACTTACGGAGAATACGGCAGTATGTTCAAAAGCGCGCAAACGCTCGAACCTTTTGTTGCCCGAATGTTTGAGCGCGATACCGAAGCCTCGCGCAGCATGGCTTGGGACTGTCTGTATTGGAATAAAGAGCTCCGCCGTTTACGTCCCGATTGGGATGAATGGTTGAAAGAAGAAATCCGAAATCTGCACGATAAATACGGCGAAAACAAATAGCCGCCGCAACTGATTCAGGTTGACTGAAAGGTATTTCTGACTTTGAGCGGCTGAAAATCAAACCCGACTGTTTTTTATAGTGGATTAACTAAATCAGGACAAGGCGACGAAGCCGCAGACAGTACAGAT
>CALDNV010000096.1:0-1160 GCA_937914605.1 uncultured Neisseria sp. | reverse complement strand
TACTGTCTGCGGCTTCGTCGCCTTGTCCTGATTTAAAGTTAATCCACTATAAAAGGTCGTCTGAAAAAGGTTTTGGCTTAACTTGCCAAGCTTGTTTCAGACGACCTTTCGGTTTATCCGCTCACGCTGGATTCTGCGGTTTTATTTTTTCATCGCATCAGTCAAGGCTTTGACGTTGTAGCGGTACATGCCGATGTAAGTATTGGCAGGTGCGCCGCCGAGTGCGTCGGAGTAGAGTTTGCCGCTGACGTTGACGCCGGTTTCTTTGGCGATGCGGTCAACCATGCGCGTGTCTTTGATGTTTTCAGTGAACACGGCCTTGATGCCTTCGCGTTTGATTTGGCGGATGATGGAAGCCACTTGTTTGGCGGATGGCTCGGCTTCGTTGCTCACGCCTTGCGGGGCGATGAACTCGATATTGTAGCGTTTGCCCATGTAGGAGAACGCATCGTGTCCGGTCAGGACTTTGCGCTTGGCGGCGGGAACGGCGTTAAACGCAGCTTGAGCGTCGCTGTGCAGTTTTTTCAGTTGCACTTGGTAGTTGCCCAAGCGTTGTTGGTAATAGGTTTTACCTTCGGGGTCTGCCTGAATCAGGGCGTTGGCAACGTTTTGGGCGTAGGTTGTCATCAAAACGGGGTCGTTCCAGACGTGCGGGTCAAATTCGCCGTGGTCGTGGTGGTGGCCTTCGTGGTCGTGATGATGTTCGCCTTCTTCAGCTTTAAGCGCCTGTATGCCTTTGGCTGCTTCGGCGAAGGGGACTTTGCTTTGTTTGACGGCACGCTGCACGTCAGCCGCTTCCAAGCCCAAGCCGTTGAGCAAGACTAATTTTGCACCGCGGATTTTTTTGATGTCGCCGCTGGTCATGTGGTAGGCGTGGGTGTCTTGGTTGGCACCGACCAAATTTTGCACGGCAACACGGTCGCCGCCGATTTGTTTGGCAACATCGCCCAAAATGCTGAAGCTGGTAACGACATTCATCGGGGCTGCATAAACTGCGCCGGACATTAATGCAGCGATGACGCCGAGTTTCCAATGTTTCATGTTTTCTCTCTCCAGATTGATATAACGTAACATTTTTATTTTAAAACAGTGGGACGGAATCTTCAAGCAGCCTCCGCTTAAGAACGCGCTTTATGCCTTGAAAACGGGGGATTTGGGGA
>CALDNV010000095.1:0-2955 GCA_937914605.1 uncultured Neisseria sp. | reverse complement strand
GTCTGCGGCTTCGTCGCCTTGTCCTGATTTAAATTTAATCCACTATAACAATCAGCATGTGATATTTCCCTGGAGCTTGAATCATGCCCCGTTTTTTTCTAAAAACCGTTTCCATACTCACGTTAGCAGCTTTGGCCGCGTGTTCCGGTCCACTCGAACACTCAAGTTCTTCACCTGAAGGTCTTCAGAGTCCATCCAACGCAGCACTGTCTACTGCCGCCGTTGCTGAAGAAAATCTACCTCTTGCAGAAAACACCGAACGCTACCAAGACCAACCCGACCAACCGGTCAAATCCGTTGCCCAAGAGCCTGTATCCACATTCAGCATAGACGTCGATACCGGCAGCTACGCCAACGTCCGCCGATTTCTGACCAGCGGCCAACAACCGCCCAAAGATGCTGTTCGGATTGAAGAAATCGTCAATTATTTCCCCTACAACTACCCTCTTCCTACCGACGACCGTCCATTTGCCGTTCACACTGAAACCATTGATTCACCGTGGCAACCTGAAGCCCAGCTCATCAAAATCGGCATACAGGCTCAAGACACCGCGAAGAAAGACCTACCACCTGCCAACCTCGTTTTCCTTGTGGACGTATCCGGCAGTATGGATGAGGAAAACAAACTGCCGCTGGTTCAAGAAACCCTGCGCATCCTGACGCGACAACTGCGCCCGCAAGACAAAGTGACCCTGATTACCTATGCGTCTGGAGAAGATCTGATACTCCCGCCCACCTCAGGCGCAGATAAAGAAACCATCCTGAACGCCATCGACAAACTGCGTGCGGGCGGCGCGACAGACGGCGAATCCGCACTGCAAATGGCTTATGAGCAAGAGCAAAAAGCCTTCGTACCCAACGGCATCAACCGCATCCTACTGGCGACCGATGGCGACTTTAACGTCGGCGTATCCGACACCGAAACCCTCAAATCCATGGTTGCCGAAAAACGCAAAAGCGGCGTTTCACTCAGTACCTTGGGCTTCGGCATGGGCAACTACAACGAAGACATGATGGAGCAAATCGCCGATGCAGGCGACGGCAATTACAGCTACATCGACAATGAAAAAGAAGCGAAAAAAGTCCTGCAACAGCAGCTGACCTCCACACTCGCCACCGTAGCGCAGGATGTCAAAATCCAAGTCGAATTCAACCCTGCCACCGTCAAAGAATACCGCTTGGTCGGCTATACCAACCGCACCCTGCGCAATGAAGATTTCAACAACGACAAAGTAGATGCGGGCGACATCGGCGCAGGCCACAGCGTGACCGCCCTCTATGAAATCATCCCGCAGGGCAAACAAGGCTGGCTTGAAGAATCGCGCTATCAAAAAGCCCCAGCCGCTAAAGGCAGCAAAAACGAATACGCCTTTGTCAAAGTGCGCTACAAACTGCCCGGACAAAAAGACAGCCAACTGATGCAACAAGCCGTCCCCGTCGGCAGCAAACCGCTTGACCAAGCCGACAAAGACACCCTGCTCGCCCTTGCCGCCGCCTCCTACGCCCAAGCCTTGCGCGGCGGCGAATACAACGGCAAACTAAGCTGGGGCGACATCGAAAACATGACACAAAAAGTCCAAGGCGATGATCCGTTCGGCCTGAAATCCGAATTTCTCCAACTGGTGCGCACCGCCGCCGGACACGGAGGAACATCAGGTCCTTTAGTTAAAGAGTAAAATCTCAAAAGGTCGTCTGAAAACTTTTCAGACGACCTTTTATACACCCAGCCTCAACCACCATCAGGAGCCGCTTCATGTTCACACTCAAAACCGACAACGACCGCCTGCTTCTCGCCTCCCCCGATTTGCGCGCGGAAATTTATCTCTACGGCGGGCTGCTCAACCGCTACGAAATCCGCCGCCCCGACGGCACATGGTTCAACATCGTCAAAGCCTATGACACCCCGCAACACGCCCGCGAGAGCCTGACCGAATGGTTCCGCAGCGGCAAGCTCAGCCCGTACGCCTGCCGCCTACGCCACGGCAAATACAGCTTTGACGGCAAAGCGTATCAGTGCGGCAAATTCAAACTCGCCGAACACGCGGCACACGGTTTGATGTATGACCGCGAGTTTACCCTCGTCAACAGCCATGCCGACGACCCATCCGCCGAAGTCGAAATCCGCGCAGATTACGCACAAGACGACAGCGGCTATCCCTTCCCCTTCAGCCTGACTGTCCGCTACCACCTCAGCGCAGACGGTTTAAGCATCCGCTCCACCGTCCGCAACCAAGGCGCAACCGCCATGCCGCTCGCAGACGGCTGGCACCCCTATTTCACGCTCGGCGGCAAAACCGACGATTGGTCGCTGGAAATCGACAGCAGCAAACGCTTGGGCTTCGATGCCGATTTGGTTCCCGATGGCAGCATGATTGACGACACCCGTTTTCAGACGACCTCAAGCCTGGCAGGCATTGAATTGGACAACAGCTTTGTTTTGGCACGCAGCAAACCCGCCGCCTGCACGCTTTCAGGCAACGGGCTGACCCTGAGCATTTACCCCGACGCATCCTATCCCTACCTGCAAATCTTCACCCCATCGACCCGCGACACCATCGCCATCGAAAACCTCAGCGGCGCACCCGACTGTTTTAACAACGGCTTAGGGTTAATCAAGCTGAACGCGGGAGAAGAAGCCGTATTTGAAACGCGCTACCATATCGCAGCCAACCGTCCGTAAGCAGCCCGAATCTTTACCAGCAAAGCAAAGGTCGTCTGAAAACGCCCAATCCGGTTTTCAGACGACCTTTTAACCAACTGATGCACTGGTTTCTTTGACTGAAAAACAAAAAAACAGCCCGCGTCAATAAACCTAGCATTTTCAATCAAATATGCTGTATTAAATCATAACCTGACCGAAATAGCGTTGCCATATTTTTTCTTTTACCCCACTAAAAGCGAAGTCATACTGAGCGAACCGGCAACAAGGTTGTCATTGAAAAACGTAATGGCATC